>JAEYXI010000586.1 GCA_023428515.1 Pseudomonadota bacterium
TTAACGACCCCGCCCGGTTAACAACCGTAAACCCATACTGGCACGCGTCCTGCTGCACCCGGCATGTAGGTCGTCGGAGGGCGCCATTCTGTTCGGCGTTGGCACACCTGACGACCGAACGAACGGAGCTAAGTGGCATGAAGCAGGACGGATCAATTGCGCTGTTCCATTATTGGAACCGACTTCGTGGTGACCGTCCCGCCCCCAAGCGTACGGAGATCGAGCCGGCCGACATCAAGACGCTGCTCGCCGATACCTTCATCCTGGAGCGGAATACGCGCAGAGAGGCGGTGTTCCGGTTGGCGGGAACCCGGCTCTGCGCCGCTTACGGCCGCGAGCTCAAGGGCTTTTCCTTCCCCTCGCTCTGGCAGGACAGGGACCGTCGGCTGGTCGGCCGGCTCGTCCACGACGTCTTCGATGCAGGCAATGTGGTCGTCATCGCCTTCGAGGGCATTAGCGGTAACCAGCGCTCGAACCCGTTCGAGATGATCATCCTGCCGCTCGACGGAGGCGCGGACAATCAACGCTGCCTTGGCGCGGTGTCGGCCGCGCAAAAGCCGTTCTGGCTCGGCGCGGACCCGATCGTCGAAGCGCGGATCGAATCCGTTCGCGTGGTGGATCCGGACCGCGAGCCTCTGTTCTTGAGGAACCGGCCGGCCATCGAGGTCCCTGCCCTCTCACCCAGCGAATTGCCTCCCGAGCAGGATCGGGGTCCGTCTGGCTCGCGCCGGATCCGGCACCTTCTCGTGTTCGACGGCGGACGCGCAGAATAAGGTTTTCCGGGCTTCGTGGCCCAAAACTTACCGCTTATTAACCTCTGTGGCGCTAGATTTAGTGGCCTGTTTTTGCGGCTCGCGAAGATTTCAGCAGAGGTTGAGGGGAAGCGATGAGGTCAGCGGCGATCGATTATGCGCCGTCAATGGCTGAGAGGCGCAATTTTCAACGCGTCCGCGTGAAGATTTACGGTCGCTTCATGCTCGAAGATCGCTCCGAACATTCCTGCCAGGTGATCGACATGTCGCCAGGCAATGTGTCGCTCCGCACCGACCGCATCGGCCAGCCCGGCGAGAAGATCATCGCCTATATCGACCACATCGGCCGTGTCGAAGGCGTCGTTACCCGCACCTTGCAGGACGGCTTCGCGATGACGGTGGTCGCGTCCGAGCGCAAGAAGGACAAGCTCGCCGCGCAGCTCACCTGGCTTGCCAACAAGCATGAGCTCGATCTGCCGGAGGATCGCCGCCACGAGCGCGTCGCGCCGCGCAACCCGCAGAGCGTGCTCCATCTGCTCGACGGGCGCCAGTACCCCTGCCGCATCATCGACCTTTCCCTTTCCGGCGCCGCGATCGAGATCGAGGTCAGGCCGGCGGTCGGCATCCAGGTGACGCTCGGCACCATGCGTGGCCAGGTCGTGCGCCATTTCGAAGATGGCCTGGCCATCGAGTTCGCCGTCATCCAGCGCCCGGAGTCGCTGGACGGCGAATTCGGCGGTCGGCTTTCATAAAAGCACCTTTTTCGAAACTTTTTTCGTACCGCGACGCGGCCAACAGCCGGCTCGGCGCGTCAAGCGCGAAGCCTTGCATTGCCTGGATTCCCCGTTCCGGCATAAACAATCTTAACCAAGCTCGTTGTGCATTTTATTCTCAATTCTTTACAACTAGTTCTTGATTTTATTCAAGATTCCGGCGCGGTTTTTGCGTCGGATAAATCGCCTTCTGCCATTGTCTCCCTTCGAACGGGGAGACATAAAAATGATCAAGAGGGCGGGGACGCCGTTGCTCCTTGCGGTGATGATCGGGCTCGGCGTCTGTGGGGGCGCTGCCCAGGCCGGACAGGCCTTCATGCACACCGGCGGACGCACCACACAGCCGATTGGCCATTACGAATTCTGCCAGCGCGAACCTCAGGAGTGCCGTCAGAAGACGCCGAAGCAGGCGCCTGTCGAACTCACCCGCAAGCTGTGGGCCGCGATGATCGAGATCAACAATGCGGTCAACGCGTCGGTCTCTCCGCGCACCGACATGGAGATGTGGGGCAAGGAGGAAGTCTGGTCCTACCCCACCAATATCGGCGACTGCGAAGATTACGCGCTGGAGAAGCGCCGCCGCCTGATGGCGCTTGGCGTGCCTGCCGGCGACCTGCTGATGACGGTGGCCCGTCAGAAGAATGGCGACGGCCATGCCGTGCTGACGGTCCGCACCAGCCACGGCGATTTCATCCTCGATAATCTCGAGCAGCGGGTGCTCGCCTGGTCGGACACCGAATACACCTATCTGAAGCGCCAGTCGGAGAGGAATTCCGGCGCCTGGGTTTCCGTCGACGACAGCCGCGGCGCTATCGCCGTCGGCAGCGTCAGATAAAGCATCGGAAGGCGCCGTCCACGGACGGCGCTTTCAACATGATCCCCGACCGCAAGTCGCGAAAGCGCGCAACGGTTTCGGACAAGATCATGCTCGTTGAGGGAATAGAGCGGCGAGCGTCTCGCAGAGAGGCGCCTCGCTACGACGAAAACCCGGTCGAGTCCCCACCCTCTCCGTCCCCAACGACCGGGTTCCAGGCGCCGGCCCCGCGTCCCCGGGGTCGGCTCCACCGATTCAACCGACTTCCGACAGGCCCGCGATAAAACGCTTGCCGTTCTTCACATAATGCTCGGCCAGGACACGCAACCTCGCGATGGCTTCGTCATCCAGGGCGCGCACCACCTTTGCCGGCGACCCGACGATAAGGGAACCGGCCGGGAACTCCTTGCCCTCGGTCACCAGCGCCCCTGCCCCGACCAGCGAATTCCTGCCGATCCTCGCGCCGTTGAGCACGATGGCGCCCATGCCGATCAGGCTGTTCTCGCCGATGGTGCAACCGTGCAGCAGCGCGCGATGGCCGATCGTGCAGCCGCGGCCGATCGTCAGCGGAAAGCCGGGATCGGTGTGCATGATCGTGTGCTCCTGCACATTGCTGTCCTCGCCGATCTCGATCGGCTCGTTGTCGCCGCGCAGCGCCACGCCGAACCAGACGGAAACGTCGCGGCCGACCCTGATGTTGCCGATCAGCGTCGCGTCCGGCGCGATCCAGTTGCTCGCGCGGTCGGCAAAAACCGGCTGTATTCCGTCTATCGCATAGATCGGCATCGTCTCTCCTCGATCTGTATGGCAGCGTGGCCACGATAGGAGAATCGGCCCGCCGCGCGCAAGGCGATAGCGGCAGTTCCGGGCAGTCCTTTACCTTCCGTTTACCATGACGACGCCACAGTGCCGGCAAGCGCCGAACGGTGGCTGGAAGATCGTCATGAAACAGGCATTAGCACTCGCGCCGGAACAGCCGACGGTCACAGCGATCGACTCCTCCTTCATGATGAAGGTCTTCTACGTCTTCGCGGCGCTCGCCCTCCTCTCGCTCGCCATCAGCGTCGGCGGCAAATGGTTCGGCCGCTCGATCGCACTCGCTGGCCATACCGACGACACGACCCTCTACGAAATCGTCATCGGCAACAACGTGATCGCGGCGCCCGCCAACACGATCCGTTTCGACCGCCAGCGGCGCGGCGGCGTGGCGGACCGGCTCGATCTCTATATGCGCTGGCCCGCGCTCGACGGCTACAGCGATGCCGCGCGCGATGACTTCAACCATGCCGGTGGTGCGCGGCGGATCGTCTTCCTCTCCTTCGAAGAGCGCGTCATGTCGCGCGACATGAGCGGCCGCCTGGAGTCCATCTACGCACCGATGCTCGTTCGTCCCGGCACTTCCGGCCCGGACGGCACGACGCTTTACGCCTTCGACCAGAAGTCGGGCTATCTGAACGAAGTGCTGGCCGTGGCTCCGCGAGAGGGCGGCGAAAGCTTCGTCGCTCGCTGCCTCGTCGGCGAAAGCGCCGATGAATCGCTGGCGCCCTGCCAGCGCGACATCCACGTCGGCGACAATCTCAGCCTGTCATACCGCTTCCCGCGCGAACTCCTCGGCGACTGGGCAAAGCTCGACGCCGCGATCCGCCGAAGGGCGGCGTCGATGCTGAGAACCGGCAATTGAAAAGGCTTGGGAGCTGAAGCCCGGACACTCCGGGCGAATGCTCAGTTCAGGTCGATGTCGAGAATCGCCATCGAGAAATTGTAGTCGCCGTCCTCCTCGTCCTTGTAGACGAGGCCGATGAATTCGTCGCCGACATAGACCTCGGCCGAGTCTTCCTTGCGCGGACGCGCCTTCACGTCGATGTTGGGATTTTGGAACACGCGCTTGAAGTAGGCGGTGAGCTTTCTGATTTCTTCCGGCTTCAATTGTCTTCTCCGGTTTTTCTGGATCAACGATCCCGGAATAGATCCCCGCCTACGGCTGGGTCTCTCTGCGATTGGTCGCGCTTCTGGCATGGAGCGGACAGCGCTGTAAAGGCTGGTGGGAGTCCGCCGCGCGCTCGCGCGTGCTCACCGCCGAAAGATAGCGCGCCCGCTAACCCTGGAAAGGCCTCAGATATCGAAGCTGACGACGTGGTCCATCGCCTGCGACGGCAGCAACTGGTCCATCTGGCGGGACGGATGGTCGCAGCCGCTCTCGCCGACCACGCGCGCCGGAACGCCGGCGACCGTCTTGTTGTGCGGTACGGGCGCAAGCACCACCGAGCCAGCGGCGATCTTGGCGCAATGGCCGACCTCGATATTGCCGAGGATTTTCGCGCCGGCGCCAATCAGCACGCCGTGGCGGATCTTCGGATGGCGGTCGCCGCCGGCCTTGCCAGTGCCGCCAAGCGTCACGCCGTGCAGGATCGACACATCGTCCTCGATCACCGCCGTCTCGCCGACCACGAGCCCTGTGGCGTGGTCGATGAAGATGCCCTTGCCGATCCTGGCTGCCGGGTTGATGTCGGTCTGGAAGACGGAGGAGGAACGGCTCTGCAGGTAGAGCGCGAAATCCTTGCGGCCTTCATTGTAGAGCCAGTGCGCCAGGCGGTGCGTCTGCACCGCGTGAAAACCCTTGAAATAGAGCACCGGCATCAGGAAGCGGTCGCAGGCCGGATCACGGTCGTAATAGGCCTGGATGTCGACGCGGACGATCGAGCTCCATTCCGGATTGGCCTTCAGCATCGCGTTGAAGCTCTGCCGGATGATATCGGCCCCCAGATCCTGGTGAGCCAGCCGCTCCGCGAGGCGATGGATGACAGCATCCTCCAGGCTCTCCTGGTTGAGGATCGTCGCATAGAGGAAAGCCGCGAGCAGCGGATCGCGCTCCACCGCTTCCGTAGCCTCTTCGCGGATCGCGCTCCAGATCGGATCGACCGGCTTGAGGTTCTGGCCGCGGGCCACGCTCAGCTTGTTCATCGGTATGCTCCCATTGCCAGTCCCGGCATTGGCGGTTCCTATAGACGGGATACTAGCACTATTGAACTCAATTTTCCTTAGTGCTCCTTCAAATGGAATTGGTTCACCTGGATTCAAGCGTGCGATGGCAAATGAACCCTTGATCGGCGAGGCGCTGAAAACCGAGCTTTCGGCGCTCTACCGCCAGCCCGGCCGTCACTACCACGGCACGGCCCATATCGAGGCGCTGCTTGCGCTGGCAGCTGAGTATCGGGCGGATTTGTCTGATCCTGAAGCCGTCGAGGCGGCGATCTGGTTCCATGACGCGATCTACGACAGCCGCAAGAGCGACAATGAGGCGCGCAGCGCCGCCCTCGCCGCTGAGAGGCTCTCGTCCCGCTGCGAACCCTCACGGCTGGCGCGCATCGCCGCTATGATAGAGGCGACGGCCACCCACGCCCTGCCCGATCTTGGCGACGAGGCAGCCAACCGCGACGCCGCCTTCTTCCTCGACATGGATCTTTCGATCCTCGGCGCGCCGCAAGCAGCGTTCGACAGCTACGAGGCAGCGGTGAGGCGCGAATATGCGTGGGTGGACGACGAAGCATGGCGAACGGGCCGCGCGGCCGTGTTGAGGAAATTCCTCGCCAAGCCGCAGATCTTCCAAACGAAAGCCTTCAGCGAGCGTTTCGAGGCTCAGGCGCGCAAGAACATCGCGCGCTCGATTGCCGCCCTTGCGGGGGGCTGAGCAATTCAGGAAAGCCGCTCTAGCGGCCGTTTGACTTGCCGGTGGCGCCGTTCCGGCGCTGCCGTTTTTCCCACCAGACCGCCAGCCGGCGCCGACGCCTTCGCGCCCAGGCGAGGTCGTGCGAGAGCACCAGGAGCCCGAGCGGGATCATCCAGAAGCCAAGCACTGGCAGGAAGCCGAAAATCCCGAAAATCACGAGGAGCGTCCCGATCGTGATTCTCAGCGCCTTCGACTGCGGCAGATGGATGGTGCGGCCGAAAAGATGGATCTTCCGCCGCGGCATCAGGCTGTGGTCACTCGTTTTTTCAGTCATTCCATCTGCGTGGATTCGTTCGACGGACGGCTTGTTGTCGCAAGTTTGCGACCTAAATGAAGCAGCGAGAGGCGCATATGATGCGTTTTCGCGGAAATTGCGAGCCGGCGTCGAAAACGCGGCCGGAAAAAGTTCCGCCCGCCCCTTTGCAAACGCGAAAGGTGTGGTATAGGCACCCCGCGTTCACGCGAGCCCTATTCCCTGATAGCTCAGCTGGTAGAGCGTTCGACTGTTAATCGAATGGTCGCAGGTTCGAGTCCTGCTCAGGGAGCCACTTTCACCACCGCAAAGCCCCAGCAATTCCACCAATCGGTGGAAGCGATCCTACCGCGTCAACGGGAATCCCGGAGGACCAGCTTGCGCGATTACGGTCCGGCCGAGCGCCTGACCACCCGTCGGTGCGCGTTACTTTTCCGCGAGCGGACCAATCCAGTAGCTTAACAGGGCGTTCCAGGACTGCACTGCGCAGCGGCTGGTGTAGTGCCGATTATGCCAACCTCCGACGCGGCGAACCCTACGGCCGCAATCAAGGCAGTCAGCACCAGCAGTTGACGAAGACTATAGCGTCTCATCTCTATAATTTATCACGCTTCCCGGGACCGTACAATGTCAATAACGGCTACCGTTGCCTGTTACCTGTTTGTCAAATGCCGGCTACATCTGGAAACCGACACCTGATAGTATGACTGCCTCCACAGCAGATGATGCGGCAACATGACTCTCAGTGGAACAGATATAGATTTACTGGCACCAAAGATAACGTCAGCCCTCAATACTGACGCGGAGTTGGATCGTATTGTTCACGCCAGCACCGGAGATCGACTTTACGAAAAGTATGTTGGGAAAGGCCTTCCGCTTGAAGCGACAGTCGTTCAACTTTTAAACGTTCTCGACCAGAACGGTACGGCAGATATATTTCTTGCGCATCTCTGCCGGCGGAAACCGGGCCGCCAGGATCTTCGGAATGTGGTGCAAAGCATCGTCCCGTCCGTCAAGGACCTCGAGCGCTTGCCCGATCACCAGATCGACATCTCCGCCCAGGCGGGAGGAACTGTCCAGCGTGACGCTCCATCGAACGCGCTGGCGCCCGGTTTCGAAAAGAACCTGCGGCCTCTGATCCCCACGCTGGACATCCATCTGTGGATAGCTGAGCTCCTCAAGGTCGAGCGCCAGATCTGTCGCATCGAGGAGAACGACCAGCCGCTGGGAACGGGGTTCCTGGTCGGTAAGGACCTGGTCCTCACGAATTGGCACGTTGCCGCGGATGGAGACGGCAAATGCAAGAGCAAGCTCCACTGCAGGTTCGACTACATGCGCCTTGAGAACAGCGTCGGACTGGGCAAGAGCGTTGCCATCGGCAAGGATGGCTGCCTGGCATTCAGCGACTATGAGGGTGATGCCTCCGCACAACCGTCGGACCTCCTCGATTTCGTCCTGCTGAGGCTGGAAGAGCCTGTTGGCCTCGACAAGATCGACAAGCAGCAGCGAGGCTGGGTTGCGGTTCCTTCCAAGGCAGCGCAACCCACGAAGGATGAGCCGCTGATAATCGTGCAGCATCCCCTGGGACAGCCAATGAAGATCGCGCTGGATACGAGTTCGGTGATTGGGCTCAACCAGAACGGCAATCGGCTGCAATACAAGACCAACACGGAGCCTGGCTCATCGGGCTCTCCCTGCTTCACGATCGATTGGAAGCTCGTAGCGATCCACGGCGCATCGGCAACCGACCAAGCCGGCGTCGAGGTCAATCAGGGCACGCCTATCGATCTCGTCGCAGCCAGTATCCAGAAGCAATGTGCCGAGGTTCAGTTGTAGCGGAGTACCGACATGACGTTGCAAAGCCCCCCGAGCAGAGAGCGTCTCATCCGGACAATCGCGACTCTTGCCGGCAACGAGGATATCGAATTGTTCGTGAGGCGTGCCCTCGGATCGAACGCGTATGGCAGGTACACGAGCCCGGCAAAGCCAAGGGACGAGCAGATTTCGGAAATCCTCGACGGCGTCGAGAAAGACGGCCTTGAGCGATGGCTGTTTGCCCATCTCATGGCTCGTTGGGTGGCGAAAGACCTTGTGCGCGACATAGTCGATGCCTGCCCGAGCATCATCAAGGGCCTGCCGGACACGGCACAACTGGTGCAGAAGTTGGTCGAGCCGATCAAGCAGAAGCTCGGTCGCGACCAGGCCGCACTGTTGGAAGCTGCCCATGTGAGAAAGGAGATATCCGACGACCTTGGCCGCCTGGCCGATGACATATTTGTCCACGGCGGATTATCCAGGCTGCAGTCGATCGTCTCGGACGTGCTCGATACATATGATCCGCAGGCGAACAGCTTCAGGGCGACGGCATTCCAAGGCAACCGCGTCGAGCAACTCGCCGACGAAATACGGGATGAGGTTAGCCTCCTGCCCGGCCGGGTGGTTGAGCTCCCGGATGAGAGAAAATGGGTCGACGAGGTCAAAGCGCTGACCAGCGGGCTGGAAGACGCCTTGCAGAAGAACGATCAGGCCAGCATTGGCGATTCCATCGCATCGATATCGCGCCTGTTGCGGAAGAACTTCGCCAGGGTGAACCGATCCCTCGTGGCGAGGGCCGAGGAGTTCAGGACCGACCGCATCACCGCCTTGATAGGCGAAGCCGCGCAGGAGCTCGGCTTCGGCATTGCCGATATCCGCCCGACGCTGGTGGGCAGAGCGCTGACAAGCCAGATCTGGCAGCTTCTCGAGTCCGAGCTTTGGCTGCTCGCCAACCTTGCAGGCGACGGCGATGATCCATGGCGCGATTTCTACAAATCGTGGTTGGAGTTGAAGGCCAAGGTCCTGTGGCTGGCGGCGTTGACGGCCGAAGACTCATGGCGGCAGGAGCTGCAGGCGGCGGCGGAGGCCATCGAGGATTTGATGGGTTCGCAAGATGGGCAGAGCGCAGGCATCAGGACGAAACTGAATGCGATGGCCGCGATAATTCAGGACAGGTTCGAGCCCCTCAGCGAACAGTTGAAGAAGGATTATGCCGGCCTGAAGCCTTTGGTTAACGCACTCGATGTCCATTGACGGCTAGCGGCGGAGGACTGTCGTGTCACAAACGGCGGATCTGAGAAGCAGGCAGTTTCGCGAGGTCGAAAAGCTCCTTCAGCCGGAGGTGCTGCGCGCTTCTTTCTCCGCGCTCCGCGATGCGCACACTGCGCTGAAGGAGTATGGGGATCAGCCCGATCTCCCCGACTTGCTTTCGATGTTCCTGAAGGAAGCGCCGCAGTGCGGAGCATCCATATCCGACAGGCACACGCGCTCGAAAGCTCAATCGATACTCGACTATTGGTCGCTCAGGCTGGCAGCCATCGCGCCCGGAATCTCACACGACGTCCAGCTTGAAGAACCCGTCGCTCCCGAAAAACCCGAACAAAAGCCAGCCGCGGCGGCCGGACAAGAACCGGAAGGTCAGGCGGCCGCCGAGCCGGCGGCTTCGGAGGCTCCTGTTCCCGCCGCCAAGCCCGCGGAGGACAACGACCAACTTGCCATCCGGTTTGCGGCCGCCGCGAGGCTCTGGCGCGACACCGATCATCTGAAAGGTTTTTTGCTGGAGGGGGATGCGTTGGCGCTCGGCGCCAAGTTTCGCAAACGCGACACCGCCATAGACGATCTGGTTACGGAAAGCGAAAACACCATCAGGCGACGCAAGAGACGCAACGCTGCCTGGTTGGCGGGTTCGCTTCTTGCCACCGTCCTTCTCATCTTCTGGGTTCACAGCTGGCTGTTTCCGTTGCTTGCGAAGTGGGAGGCACGTCAGGCTGCCATGTACTCCACCGACGATCCCACGCCGGACGAGATCAGCTCGCTTGAGTGGCGTTTCGCTCGCATCGCTTTCTATCAGCGTTTCATGCCGGCGGACAAAGTTGCCGACGTGTACCTGACCTCGGCAAGGTTCGGCCAATTGAACTTGCGTGGAATTTCGCTTCCAGCGGCGAACTTCATACAGACCAAATTCAGCAAGGTGCAGTTCGACGGTGCAAATCTCGCGAACAGTTTCTTTTCAGAAAGCCCCGGCATTGCCAATGTAGACTTCGCGCGGGCCAATTTGTCCTATGCGAACTTCCGCTCGTCCACGCTGACCGGGCAGACGAGTTTCGAAGACGCAAATCTCTACCGGGCGAATTTCGACTACACCAATCTTTGCGGGGTCAATTTCTCGGGCGCCAGATTGAAGAAAGCGTCGTTCCGCGACGTGCATCTGGAAGACGTCACGGGATTCGCCAATTCCGGCTGGTGGCTGGCGTCGGGGTGGAATTCCGAGAACTACAACAAGCTTATGGCTGTCGAAGACAGTGAACAGGACATCATCGATTCGGCAGGCTTTCAGGCCGACCTTGCCGAGACGACAGAATTCCTGTTGGGAACCGCGGTCGGGACCATCGACCGGGCGATGGCGTTGAACAGCTATGCACTGGCTCTTGCTTCATGGGGTTTCGCGAGTCCAACCGATGTGTTGGCCGCCTACTCGGTGGCCCAAGCGTCCGACTGCATGACCAATGGCGCAATGCCGCAAGACGCCCTGACGGCTTCGCAGGAATCGGTCTGCATTCTGGAAAATACCCAGCAGGTGCAGCACCTGAAGGCGATCGTTTACGACACGCTGGGGTATCTGCAACTGCAGCGCAACGACGTCGACGGCGCGCTGGCCTCGTTCGCAAATTCCGAAGCGGATGGCAGCCGTATCGGGGACGGCGGCAGGGAGTTCAGGCACGCCGTGGCCTGGTTTGCGGCGGGCAGGCCGGACGAAGCGTTCGCCAAGCTCGAATACGCGATGAACCAACGTCAATACGTTCCAAGCCATGAGCTCAAGACGTTGAAGCATCTGCTGATCGGTCCTGACAAAAGGCCCAACGAGCTGTTGGAACGTGTCCTGAAGAACATCGACGAGCGCTGGCCCAAATCGACCAGGACATGCTCCCAGCCGTAAGCCTCGGTGGGCGCCTATGCGCACCTGACGCTTTGCAAGAAATGACTTGTCTTCTCGGTCGACTACGGTTCAGCAAACAAGCCTTCGGAACCATTGCCGGACCCTCGCCGTTTCCGGAAATTCCAGTCCCAGCCCGGAGAGCAGTCCATGCCAGACAGCACGCAGACCAACAGAGATGACGACCTGGCCGCTGAGGTCGCCCGGTTGAAGCGCGAGATCGCCAATCTCAAGGGCGCGATTGCCGAGCGCGCCGGCGACATCGTTCAGGGCGCCAGCCGCGCTGCAGACGTCGTGGCGCAGCCGATCCGCAACAATCCTGGTACCGCCGGCCTGTTGTTCGGCGCCCTGCTCGGACTGGTGGCGGGCATGGCCATAGCGCAGATGTCGGAACAGCGCTCGCGCCGTTGGTACGACCGCTACTGGTAAACCGAGGCAACCACTATCGCTGAGAAGCGGCGCGCTCTGCATCCGGTGGGGAGCGGCGGCGGGTTTCATCTTTTCGCTTGCGCCAACCCCGCCGGCATGGTGCGTGTCGGCCTCCCGCCATTCTGGATGCCTGCATGAACGAAACAGCCCTCCCCTCCTCCGCGCCAAAATGCCCGATCTGCGGCGGCACGGTCTTTGGCCCAGGGCCTAAGGGCCGCACGTCGCCCAACGGCGCCATGCCGCGCTGCGCCGGCTGCCAGTCGCTCGAACGCCACCGCATCTTCCGGATCATGTTCGACAGGCTGGGCCCCCGCGATTTTGCCGCATGGAAGGCGATCCAGTTCAGCCCCGACCCGACCGTCGATCCCGCATGGTTCGCCTCGCACCAGCTTTCGGTCTACGGCGAGCCGGGCGGGCTGGATATCCAGGCGATCGACCGGCCGGACGCTGCCTACGACATCGCCATCTGCTCACATGTGCTGGAGCATGTCGGCGACGATCGCGCGGCGCTGCATGAACTCTTGCGTATCGTCAAGGCGGATGGCCTGCTCTACCTCGCCTTCCCGGATCCTTTCCGCGAGGACGTGACGCGCGACTGGGGTTTTCCGAAGCCCGAGAAGCATGGCCACTGGCGCGTCTACGGCGCCGACGTGGCGAAACGCTTCGCCGCCTATATCCCGGAGCAGCCGGTACTGGCCTATCGCGGACAGGACCCCGTCAGTGGCGAATGGGAGGGCGCCTTCCTGCTGCCGCGCTCGGCCGCGCGCCATCGCTGGA
This sequence comes from Pseudomonadota bacterium, assembly GCA_023428515.1. Next base: position 12,495 of record JAEYXI010000586.1, read on the forward strand.
TCGTTGAAAAGCTCGGGGATTCCGTCAGCCTGTTCTCGGGGCCTGCGCTTTAGCCGGCCACCACATCGGCCGAGAGGCGCAACTCGCGCATCGGCCGCACCCTGGCGGTTGTCTCGGCATAGGTCGGATGGGCTTTGTACGCGGCGAGCGCCGCCTCGTCGGGGAACTCGGCGTAGACCACCAGGTCGATTTCGTCCGAGAGGGGGTCGACCTTGGTGTTCAGCGACACCTCGAACAGCGTCGAATGAGGGATCGTGCCGAGTGCCTTCAGCTTTTCGCAGATCGTTTCCAGATCGTCGCGCCGCTTCGCGCTGAAAAACACGATGTGCCTGATCAATTTCGCCTCCGAAGGCCCGACCGGCAACAGGACCGGTTCCGACGAGCGTGATGCTCTCGCGAGGCGTCTTTTGGTTCGGCTTGGCGCTCAGGTCAACCGTGACGAATTCACGCGCCGACCATTGAGGTCAGTCGCTTCAGCTCCATCACCGTGTAGCTGATGTAGCGGCCTTCATTGTAGCCGACGTCCCAGATCAGGAACCCAGCCACGATGCAAATTCCAATGACGTAGCGCATGGCATGCTCCCCCAGCATCGGGGAATCATCTGCTTTTTCGCGGCTTCAGGCAATGTAGTTCGCTGTCGCACCGGCCCGGCAGCACGGCAGACGTTATTCCGGGACGTTGACCTGTTCGGACGCGTAGCCGCGAAGCGTCTTTTCCGGCATCAGCCAGAGCATCACGAAGCCGAACAGCGTCGTCGCGGCGCAGACCAGGAATATCATCGCGAAGGGTTCAGCCGTCGTGGCGTGCGCGCCGATGCGCATCCCCTCGCCGCCGAGCGGCAGCCCATAACCCAGCGCCACCGCGCCAAGCATGGCGACGCCGAGCGCGCTTCCGAGCGAACGCAGGAAGGTCAGAACGCCGGTCGCCACGCCGAGATGCGCCTTGTCGACCGCATTCTGCACGGAGACTGTGCACACCGGGAACGTCGCGCCCGCGCCGAAGCCGATGCAGGCTGTCAGCACCTGGATCACCAGCAAAGAGGCATCCGCCGCCAGCAGCGCGAACAGAGTGAGGCAAGCCATGCTGAACAGCGCCCCCGCCATCGCGATCCGCTTGTAGTGGACGAAGCGCGGGATCGTCTTGCCGCTCACGGTCGCGCCAAGCACCGTGCCGAGCAGAAGCCCGAGCATCGCCGTGCCAGACTGGCTGGCGTTGAGGCCGAGCACCGACTGCAGATAGACCGGCAGGTAGACCGCAAGCCCGACATTTGCCGCCTGGAACGCGAACATCGCAAGCGCGCCGGCGCGCACCACCCGATCGCCGAGCACTTCGAGCGAGATCAGGGGTTCCGTCGCCCGCATTAGCCTCAACGCAAAGCCGGCCCAGAAGAAGGCCGACCCGGCAACCAGGCCGGCGATCTCGATCGACACCCACGGATAGGTGCTGCCGCCCCAGTTCAGCGCCAGCAGCAGGAGCGCCGTCGCCACGATGAGCAGCAGCGCGCCGAGCGCGTCGATGCTGTGCCGCCTTGGCGCGACCGGTAGTTTCTTCAGCGGATTGTTGATGATCGCCATGGCGATCAGGCCAAGCGGTATGTTGATCCAGAAGATCAGCGACCAGTGCAAATGCTCCGCAAAGGTGCCGCCAAGCAGCGGTCCGGCGATGCTGGCGACGGCCCAGGTCCCCGATATCCAAGCCGCATAACGGGCGCGCTCGCGCGGCGGCACCAGGTCGCCGATCACCGTCTGCGTCAGGGCAAACAGCCCGCCGCCTCCGACACCCTGGATCGCCCGTCCGATGATCAGCGTCAGCATGTTCGGCGCCAGCGCGCTGACCAGCGATCCCGCCAGGAAGATCAGCACAGCCGCATGTATGACCGGCCTGCGGCCGTAGATGTCGGAGATTTTTCCATAGAGCGGCGCCATTGCGGTCGCGGTCAGCAGGTAGCCCGTGACGATCCAGGGCAGATACTCGGCGTGGCCGAGCGCTCCGGCGATCGTCGGCATCGCCGGCGCGACGATCGTCTGGTCGAGCGCGGCGAGCAGCATCGACAGCAGCACGCCGCCGATGATCACGTTCTTTTCGCCGTCCGATAGCGGCGGAGCCTCGAAGCCTTGCATGGCTTCTTGCTTGACGGCCTTGTCCATCGATCCACCCGCGCTTGAGGGCACCATCTCCCGAGGCAGATTCCTCGCCGGCAGTGCCGAATGGCAAGCCGGTCTCGGTGCCCAAGGTTTTGGCTGTGGACCTCGCCGGAGGGCGGGGCTTCGGATCCCGTGAGCGGGATCGCCGGACTACCAACCGGCGCGCGTTTCCTGAAACAGCGCGGCGGGCTTAGCAGACGCGGCCTGGAGTGTCGAGGCAAGCCTAACCCTAGCTCACCACGATGCTACGGCTGGACTAAAGCGTGATCCGGTACTTCGCGAACCCCTCGGCGCCCTCGCCTGCCGGCTCGATCTTCACCGCTCTCACGTCAGCGATATGGTCCTTCGCCTTCGGCCCGGTCTCGAACACGACGCTTGTCCCTTCGAGCGGTACGAAGCTCCAGTTGGAATCGGCCGAAGGATTGATCGTACCCTCCTCGTGGATGAAGCGCACGATCACGTCGCGGTTGGTGTCCGGCGCCTCGTAGATCACCTTGGACGCGTTGATTTCAGGGAAATTGCCGCCACCGCCGGCGCGGTAATTGTTCGAGGCAACGACGAATTTCTGCGCGGGGTCGATGGGCTTTCCATCGAACATAAGGTCGACGATGCGGTTCGAACTGGCGTTCATCACCTCGCCCTTCGATCCGTATTTCGGCGGCTGCGACAGGTCGATCCTGTAGGTTACCCCGTCGATCACGTCGAAATTGTACGACGGGAAAGACAGGTTGATCAGCGGCTGGTCCGCCTTGCCTTTCTCGATCTGGTTGAAGATGCCGGCCGACATCTCCAGCCATTCCTTGACCTGGGCGCCGGTCACCGCCACCGCCTGCACCGTGTTGGGATAGAGGTAGAGGTCGGCGACGTTCTTGATCGCCACGTCGCCCGCCGGAACGTCGGTATAATAATCCGGCCCGCCGCGTCCGCCGGCCTTGAACGGAGCAGCCGCCGAAAGCACCGGCAAATCCCGGTGCTCGGTGTCCTTCAGCATGTCCTTGATGTACCAGGTCTGCGCCTGGCTCACGATCTGCACCGACGGATCGTCGGCCACCAGCGCGAAGTAGGAGTGCAGCGGCGCCGAGGTCTTGCCGACCGGCGTGCGCACATAGGCGAGCGTCGCCTCGTGTTCCGCCTTCGCCGCCTCCTCGACCGCCGGCTTGCTTTCGACGATAGCCTGCGTCTTGCCGTCCACGCGCTTGGAGATCGGTCGCGCCTCGCTGGTCGACCCCACGACTTTCCACTCATTGCCGTCGCGTTCGAGCATGAGGTCGATCAGCCCGAGGTGCGAGCCCCAGAAGCCGCCCATCACGCCCGGCTTGCCGCCGATCAGGCCCTTGCCGTTGTCCAGCCCGGCCATGTCCTTGCCGTCGTCGCCCTTGAATTTCGGCCCGGGGAAATCGAGATGGCTGTGCCCCGTCACGATCGCATCGATACCGTCGACGCCGGCGAGCAGCACCGAGGCGTTCTCCAGGTTCTCCTCGTATTGCTCTGGCCCCATGCCCGAATGGGAGAGCGCGATCACGATGTCGGCGCCCTCTTCCCGCATTTGCGGCACCCAGGCCTGCCCGGCTTTGACGATGTCGCGGGTCATCGCCTTGCCCGTCAGGTGGCGCGAATCCCAGGTCATGATCTGCGGCGGCACGAAACCGATCAGTCCGATGCGGATCGGATGCTCCGCGCCCGCGCCATCCTTCACCGTCTTGTCGATGATGACGTAGGGCTTCAGGAACAGCTCGTCCTTGGTGGGATCGGCGGCGAGCTGGCCCTTGGTCAGGTTGGCACAGACGAACGGGAAGTTCGAGCCCGCCAGCACGTTGAACATGAAGTCGAGCCCGTAGTTGAACTCGTGGTTGCCGAGCGTCGAGCAGTCATAGTCCAGCGTGTTCATCGCCTTAATGACCGGGTGGACGTCACCCTCCTTCATACCGCGCTCATAGGCGATGTAGTCGCCCATCGGGTTGCCCTGAAGGAAGTCGCCATTGTCGATGAGGATGGAGTTGGTCGCCTCGGCGCGGATCGCGTCGATGATCGACGCCGTGCGCGCCAGGCCCATCGTGTCGTTCGGCTTGTCCGCATAATAGTCGTAGGGGAATACGTGGACGTGCAGGTCAGTCGTTTCCATGATCCTCAGATGCGCCTGGTTGGCCTGCGCACGCGCCGAGAACGGATGCAGCATCGCGATAGCGCCCGTGGCGGCAGACTCCGCGAGAAACGAGCGGCGCGACAATGGAAAGGACCTTTCTGGGCGCAGGATTTCGGACATTGCTGGTTCCCCCTGATAGCCAAGGATCGATGTCTGGTCATCGAGTTTCACCTCGGAGTTGACCCCGAGTCCAGCGGCAGCAGATCACAATCGGAAAGATTGTTTGCCGGCGAGAGACGAGCCTTCAGCGCGCCGTCTCGTCCTCGTCGTCTTCCCGCCCCTGCGTGATCAGCCGCGCACTTCGCTGCCCGGTCACGTAGATCCACAGCCAGCTCAACGACACCGTCAGCCGGTTTCTGAGCCCGATCAGGAAATAGATGTGGGCGATGCCCCACATCCACCAGGCGATCCAGCCGGTCAGCTTGATCCAGCCGAAGTCGATCGCCGCCGCGCGCTTGCCGATCGTCGCGAGATCGCCGTCGTGCTTGTAGCGGAACGGGCGTGGCGCATTGTCGCCGGCAAGCCGAGCCTTGATTGTCGCCGCCACATGCCATCCCTGCTGCTTGGCCGCCGGCGCAATGCCCGGCACGAGACGCCCCTCCTTCCAGTCGACATGCGCGGTGTCGCCGATGGCGAAGATATCGGGATGTCCCGGCACGGTGAGATCGGGCTCGACGATCAGCCGCCCGACGCGATCGGCGGGAACGCCCAGCCATTCGGCCGCGGGCGAGGCGGCGACGCCGGCCGCCCAGATGATCGCACCGGCCGACAGCGTTTCGCCGCCGAACGTCACGCCGTCTTCCGTGCATTCGGTGACGGCGCGGCCGAGTTCTACCGTAACGCCGAGGCGCTCCAGCGCCTTCTTAGCGTAGGCAGACAGTTCAGGCTTGAAGCCTGCGAGCACGCGTTCCCCCGCCTCGATCAGCACGACGCGCGCCGTGCTCGGATCGATGTTGCGGAACTCGCCTGAAAGCGTGTCGCGCGCCAACTCGGCAATCGTGCCGGCGAGTTCGACGCCGGTCGGCCCGCCGCCGATGATCACGAAGGTCATGAGTGCCCGGCGCTTCTCCGGGTCGGCCTCGCGCTCCGCCTGCTCGAAGGCCAGTAGGATGCGCCGGCGGATCGTCGTCGCGTCCTCCAGCGTCTTCAGCCCCGGCGCGAAAGGCTCCCACTCGTCATGGCCGAAATAGGCGTGCCGCGCACCCGTCGCCAGCACCAGCGTGTCGTAGGCGACCGATCCGCCATCCTCGAGCAGCACGCGCTTTGCATCCATGTCCACCCCGACCACCGCGCCGAGCAGCGTCGTCACGTCCTTGCGCCTGCGCAGCAGATGCCGCACCGGCCAGGCGATTTCCGAGGTCGCCAGCGAAGTGGTCGCCACCTGGTAGAGCAACGGCTGGAACAGATGATGGTTGCGCCTGTCGATTATGGTGATTGTCACGCCAGCGCCGGAGAGCGCCCGCGTGCACTCCAGCCCTCCGAATCCGGCCCCGACGACGACGACGCGGTGCTTTGCTTGATCCATTGGCCTGCCTCGATATCAGTGGCGGTGCCCCAGCCTGATGATGGTGCGCATGGCGCACCGAGACAAGTGCCCGGCATGCCGGTAGCTTGGCACAACGAGTTCTCGCCCTGGTTGGGCATTCGATGTCGCGAATGCGCATATCGCAACCTGGAGCCGGGCATAGTTTTGCCCCTACCAAATACGAGGCAAGAC
>JAEYXI010000003.1 GCA_023428515.1 Pseudomonadota bacterium
AACCGGCGCCGGCCTCTGCCCGGCGTGGTCCGGAAGCGCCTCCGGCAAGGCCTGCGACCGTCTGACGGAATTGCCTCCAATCGACTTGGCGGGTGCGTTCTGCTTGAATGCGCCCGCAATGCCGAAGGGCATGATGCGGGACAGGAGATTTGCATGAGGAAGCTTCTGTTGGCGGGCGCCGGGCTGTTCGCGGCGTTACCGGCTCTGGCCGACCCCTCCTACACCATTACCAGAATGAGTTGCGCCAACGTGCAGGCGACCGTCCAGGGCAATGGCTCGGTTGTCCTGCGCTGGCGCTCGACAAACGGCATGCCGCTTTACGGCCGTTATGTCTCGGACCGGCGCTTCTGCCGGTCCGGCGAGATCATCACCTTCGCCAGCGTTCCGGCGGCCGACAAATCCTGCAATGTGAAGAAGTGCGTCTTGAAGATCCGCGGCGGCTTCTGAGCCCCAGGGAATGCCAGAAACCCAAGGCGGGTAGCGCTACCAACTTCCTTGCGCATTGATATCGGCTTGGCTACGCTCGCTCGCGCCGGCGCCGGGAGGAAACGATGCCGCTGCGAAACGCTCATCAGGAGGAGAGCACTTCCATGAACAGACGTGAGTTTTTGGTGTCGTCGGTGGCTGTTGGCGCGCTGGCGCTTGGGGCGCCCGCTGCATTCGCGCAGGACAAGCTGACCATTCTGGGCTCGGTGCCGAGCCTCAGCTTTCCGTTCTTCGTACACATGCTGAACCAGATCAAGGTCGAGGCTGAAGCCCAGGGCGTCAACCTGACCGAAAGCGACGGGCAGAATTCCGCGCCGAAGCAGACCGCCGACATCGAGGCGGCGATCGTCCAGAAGGTGAACGCGATCGTCATCTCGCCGCTCGACGTTAACGCCCTCGCACCTGCCGTGGAGCAGGCCGTCCAGGCCGGCATCCCGGTCGTCACGATCGATCGCCGCGTCGACGGCGTCGAGGGCATCCTTGCCCATGTCGGCGCCGACAACGTCAAGGGCGGCGAGGCGGAAGCCCAGGCGGTAATCGACGCCTTCCCGGACGGCGCGAAGATTTTCCACCTGCAGGGCCAGCCTGGCGCAGGACCGGCGATCGACCGCAACAAGGGCGTGCACAACGTTCTCGATCCGGTGAAGGACAAGTACCAGATCATCTTCGAGCAGACCGCGAACTTCGCCCGCGCCGAGGGCCTGTCGGTGACCGAGGCCGGCCTCGCCGCCAACGGCAAGCCGGACGCGATCATCTGCGCCAACGACGACATGGCGCTGGGCGCGATGGAAGCCTGCGCGGCGCGCGGCTTCAACGACGTGAAGATCTACGGCTTCGACGCACTTCCGGAAGCGCTCGTCGCTGTCCGTGACGGCAAGCTGGCCGGCACCGTCGAGCAGTTCCCCGGCGAGCAGTCCCGCACGGCCGTCCGCATCGCGGTGGCCTATGCCAAGGACAAGACGGAGCCGGCGGAGAAACTCGTGCTGCTGACGCCGATCGTCATTGGCAAGGACAATATCGACAAGGCAGAGCGCATCGGGGAAACCAAGTAGGCTCGACACGGAACGACTGCAGCCCGGCCCGCTTCATGGCGAGCCGGGCTGCAGTCGACTATGCCCAACCCGAGAGGATCAAGCTTTGTCTCTAGCGCAAGCCGTAGCCGAGCCGGCTGACGAGGTGCTGCTCGCCGTCGAAGGCGTGACCAAGCATTTCGCCGGCGTGATCGCGCTGAACGACGTGTCGCTCGACGTCAGGCGCGGCGAGATTCTGGGCCTGCTCGGCGAGAACGGCGCCGGCAAGTCGACGCTGCTGAAGATTTTGTCGGGCGTGCAGCCGCCGTCGAGCGGGCGCATCGTCTTCGACGGCGAGGAGTTCAAGCCGTCGAGCCCGGAGGAATCCAAGCGGGCGGGCATCGTCACCATCTACCAGGAACTCAGCCTGATCCCCACTCTGACGGTGGCGGAGAACATTTTTATCGGCCGCGCGCCGACCGGTCCGCTCGGCCTGGTGAACTGGAAGAAGATGGTCGAGGCTTCGCGCCAGATCATTGGCCGCGTCGGTCTTACGATCGACCCGCGCACGCCGGTTTCCGTCCTGTCGGTCGCCGAGCAGCAGCTTGTCGAGATCGCGCGGGCTCTTTCGCTCGAAAGCCGCCTCATCATCATGGACGAGCCGACCTCGGCGCTGACGGAATCGGAGGTGCAGCGGCTGCTCTCGATCATGGACAGGCTGCGCAAGGACGGCGTGGCGATCATGTTCGTGACGCATCGGCTCGAGGAAGCCTCCACCATCTGCGACCGCATGACCGTGCTGCGCGACGGCCGGCTTGCCGGACATCTCGACCGCGCTGACGGTCAGCCGATCCAGATTCCGAAGATCATCGAGAAGATGGTCGGCCGCGCGGCGTCGGAGCTTTATGCGCGGCCGCACGACCGCGAGGTGTCGGGCGACGTCAGGCTGTCGGCGCGCGGCTTGCGCACCGTGCGAGACCCCGAAGCCCCGCACGCCATTGTGCTCGAAGGCGTCGACCTCGACCTCAAGGCAGGCGAGATCCTCGGCGTCGCGGGGCTGGTAGGCTCCGGCCGCACGGAACTGGCGCGGGCGATCTTCGGCGCCGACCGTATCGCTGGCGGTACGATCACGCTAGACGGCAAGCCGGTCGCACCTCAGTCGCCCGCCGACGCGATCAGGCTCGGCATCGGACTGGTTCCCGAGGACCGCAAGCAGCAGGCGATCTTCGCCGCGCTCGGCATCCTCACCAATTTTTCGGTGGCCGCACTCGGCCGCTTCAGCAACGGCTTCGGCTTCATGGCGGAGCGGCGCGAGCGCGAGGCGCTTTCCGGCTACAAGAAGATGCTGTCGATCCGAATGGCCTCGCCGGAGCAGGCGATGGAGGGCCTTTCGGGCGGCAACCAGCAGAAGGTGGTGCTCGCCCGCTGGCTGGCACGCGACCCCAAGGTGCTGATCGTCGACGAGCCGACGCGCGGCGTCGACGTCGGCGCCAAGGCGGAGGTGCACCAGATCCTGGTGCAACTCGCCGAACGCGGCATCGCCATCATGATGATCTCGTCCGAGCTGCCCGAAGTGCTTGCGGTCTCCGACAGGATAGTCACCATGCGACGGGGACGCATCACCGGCGAGATGCCGGCCATCGAGGCGACGGAGGAGAGGCTGATGGAACTGATGGCGCTCGACAGGCGGGAGGGCAGGGCGCAATGAGCAGCACCGTGGAACAGAACGAGCGCAGCGGCGTCAACGTCACGCGCCTCCTGGTGAACTTCGGACCGCTGATCTTCCTGGCGGCGCTGATGATCGTCTTCACCGTGATGAGCCCGAACTTCATCGATCCCATCAACCTCTTCAACATATTGCGGCAGATCTCGATCACCGGGCTGATCGCGCTCGGCATGACCTTCGTCATCCTGACCGCCGGCATCGACCTTTCGGTCGGCTCGCTGCTGGCGCTTTGCGGCATGGTGGCGGCCGTGGTGGCAAAAGGCGGCACCGCCAATACGCTGTCGCTTTCGGCCGCAGGCGGCAGCGGCTATGGCTGGTTTGCGGCGCTGCTGGCGGCAGTCGCCGTCGGCGCGCTCGCCGGTTTCGTCCAGGGGCTCGCGATCACGCGGCTGAAAGTGCCGCCCTTCGTCGTGACGCTCGGCGGCCTCACCATTTTCCGCGGCATGACGCTGACCATCTCGAACGGCGGGCCGATCTCCGGCTTCGACGCCTCGATGCGCTGGTTCGGCAACGGGCTGATCGGCCCGGTCCCCGTGCCGGTGATAATCTTCGTGGCGGCGGCGATCCTCTGCCACATCGTGCTGCGCTATACGCGCTACGGCCGCGCGGTCTATGCCGTCGGCGGCAACGCGGAAGCGGCGCGGCTGTCCGGCCTGCGCGTCGACCGCATCCTTATCTCGGTCTATGTGATCGTCGGCTTCTTCGCGGGCCTTGCGGCCTTCGTGCTGTCGGCGCGGCTGAATTCGTCTGAAGCCGTCGCCGGCATGGGCTACGAACTGACCGTGATCTCCGCCGTCGTGATCGGCGGCACCTCGCTGTTCGGCGGCATAGGCAGCGTCGGCGGCACGGTGGTCGGCGCCGCGCTCATCGGCGTGCTGCAGAACGGCCTGCAGTTCAACAACGTGTCGTCCTACACGCAGTCGATCGTGATCGGCCTGATCCTGATCTTGGCAGTGGCCTTCGACCGGTTCCTGAAATCCCGCGTCAGACGGTAAGGCGAGGCCGGTTCGCAGCTTTTGAGGCTGCCGGGCATGTCCCCGGCTGCTTCGTCAAGCCATGTGGCGCTTTCCTAATCGGAGTGCGCGCTATCGTTCCCGCGCTTCGTTTTCGAAACCGGGGTGTGGGAAGCGGCGCATGGGGCGACGTCTTCAAATCTAGTTAAGTTGACGCGCTCCCATG
>JAEYXI010000071.1 GCA_023428515.1 Pseudomonadota bacterium
CCTCTCCCCGTTCTTACGGGGAGAGGATGCCGGCAGGCAGGTGAGGGGCAGCGCCACGTTTCGGAAGTTTTCCCATGATCCCCTTCCGCCACGCGTTGATAACGGGCGGCGGCTCGGGCGTCGGGCGAGCGATCGCGCTGGCGCTGGCAGAAGCTGGCGTCGACGTGACGATCTGCGGCCGGCGCACCGAAGCGCTGGAAGCCGTCGCCGCCGGAAATGAGCGCATCCACGGCATCGCCGCCGACGTGACCGACGAGCATTCGATGCTGGCCCTCTATGAGAAGGCCGAAGCCGCGCGTGGGCCGTTCGACATCGTCATCGTCAACGCCGGCATCGCCGACAGCGCGCCAGCGCATAAGGTGACGCTGGACGACTGGAAGAAGACCGTGGACGTAAACCTGACGGGTGCATTCCTGACCGTGAAACCTGCTTTGTCAGGCATGGCGAAGCGCAAGGCAGGCCGCATCGTCTTTGTGGCTTCGGTGGCCGGGCTGAAGGGCTATGCCTATGTCGCGCCCTACGTGGCCGCCAAGCACGGAGTGGTCGGCCTGATGCGGGCGCTCGCCGCCGAGACCGCGAAGTCGGGTGTCACCGTCAACGCCGTCTGCCCCGGTTATGTCGAAACCGAAATGCTCGGGCGGACGGTCGGGAACATCGTCGAGAAGACCGGGCGTTCGGTCGAGGAGGCGCGTGCCGTTCTCGCTGCGAACAACCCGCAGAATCGCTTCATCCAGCCGGACGAAGTGGCCGACGCGGTGCTCTGGCTGTGCGGCGAAAAGGCGGGCTCCATCACCGGCCAGGCGATCTCCATTTCGGGGGGCGAGACATGGTGAGCGCGCCGCTCTCCGGCATCTCGAAGGACAATAAGGAGCGGCTGCGCCTCTGGATCAGGCTGCTGCGCGCCGCGCGCACCATCGAGGCTGAGCTGCGCGAGCGCCTGAGGCAGGAGTTCGACACGACGCTGCCGCGCTTCGACGTGATGGCTGCGCTCTACCGCGCGCCGGAAGGCATGCTGATGAGCGGCCTGTCGCGTTTCCTGCTCGTCTCCAACGGCAACGTGACGGGGATCGTCGACCGGCTGGTCACCGAGGGGCTTGTCACACGGGCGCGCCGCAACGGCGACCGCCGGACCTCGATGGTGAAGCTCACCGATGCTGGCAAGACGCAGTTCGAGACGATGGCGGCCGCACATGAGGGGTGGATCGGCGAGTTGCTCGGCGGCGTCGGCGAGGAAGATACGAAGCGGCTTGCGGCCATGCTGCAGTCGTTTCGCAGCAATTGGGAAGGACGCGAATGACGACCACGGCGATGGCAGGCATCAAGCCGAAGACCTTTCTCTGGGAAACCGAAGGAAAGGTGGCAAAAATCCGGCTCAACCGCCCCGAGCGCAAGAACCCGCTGACTTTCGAGAGCTATGCCGAACTGCGCGATCTCTTTCGCGATCTCGTCTATGCCGACGATATCGACGCGGTGGTCTTTCTGCCCAACGGCGGCAATTTCTGCTCGGGCGGCGACGTGCACGAGATCATCGGGCCGCTGGTCAAGATGGACATGAAGGAACTGCTCGCCTTCACGCGTATGACCGGCGACTTCGTCAAGGCGATGCTGAACTGCGGCAAGCCGATCATCTCGGCGGTGGACGGCGTCGCAGTCGGCGCCGGGGCGATCATCGCGATGTCGTCGGACATCCGCATCGCGACGCCAGAGGCGAAGACCGCGTTCCTGTTCACGCGTGTGGGCCTGGCCGGCTGCGACATGGGCGCCTGCGCAATCCTGCCCCGCATCATCGGCCAGGGCCGCGCCGCCGAACTACTCTACACGGGCCGCACGATGACGGGAGCGGAAGGCGAGCGCTGGGGTTTCTACAACCGCCTCGTCGAGGCTGGTTCGCTAGAAGCCGACGCGATGGAGATTGCGGGACGCATCGTGTCAGGCCCGACATTCGCGCACGGCATCACCAAGACACAGCTTAACCAGGAGTGGTCGATGGGTCTCGACCAAGCGATAGAGGCGGAGGCGCAGGCCCAGGCGATCTGCATGCAGACCCGCGACTTCGAGCGCGCCTACAAGGCGTTCGTGGCGAAGGAAAAACCTGTTTTCGAGGGGAATTGATGCCCGACCGCTCGTTCCTCGACTGGCCCTTCTTCGAGCCCCGCCATCGCGAGTGGGCGGAGCGGCTAGACGCCTGGTGCGCGGAAAACCAGCCAGTCGATCATCATGATGTCGACGCCGCCTGCCGCGAGTTGGTCAACATGCTTGGACACGACGGTTGGCTGAAGCCGACGGCGGTCGATGTGCAAAACCCCGCCCCGCTCGATGTCCGCACGCTGTGCATCACGCGCGAGACGCTGGCGCGGCATGACGGGCTCGCCGACTTCGCCTTTGCCATGCAGGGGCTCGGCACCGGCGCGATCAGCCTGTTCGGCACGGACGAGCAGAAGAAGTGGCTGGAAAAGACCCGTGCCGGCAAAGCGATCTCCGCCTTCGCGCTGTCTGAGCCGCGTTCGGGCTCCGACGTCGCCAACATGGACATGACCGCGACGAAGGACGGGGATTCTTACGTTCTCGACGGAGAGAAGACCTGGATCTCGAACGGCGGCATCGCCGACATTTACGTCGTCTTCGCGCGTACCGGCGAGGCGCCGGGTGCCAAGGGCATTTCCGCATTTCTGGTCCCTGCCGACACGAAGGGCCTCGCAGTCGCCGAGCGGCTGGAGGTGATCGCTCCGCATCCGCTGGCCCGCCTCTCCTTCGACGGGGTACGCGTCCCCTCCTCCGCCATGATCGGCAAACCTGGTGACGGCTTCAAGATTGCCATGTCCGTGCTTGACGTGTTCCGCTCGACCGTCGGCGCAGCGGCGCTGGGCGTCGCGCACCGCGCCTGCGACGAGAGCCTGAAGCGCGCCGCCGAGCGAAAACTCTTCGGCGCGCCGCTCGCCGAGTTGCAGATGGTGCAGGGCCACCTCGCCGATATGGCGCTCGATATCGACGCGTCCGCCTTGCTCGTCTACCGGGCCGCGTGGACGAAGGATTCAGGCGCGCCGCGCGTCACGCGCGAGGCGGCAATGGCAAAGCTCTTCGCCACCGACAAGGCGCAGGAGGTCATCGACAAGGCCGTTCAGCTCCACGGCGGCGATGGCGTGCGCAAGGGGCACATCGTCGAGAGCCTCTATCGCGAGATCCGGGCTCTGCGCATCTACGAGGGCGCATCTGACGTGCAGAAGGTGGTCATCGCAAGACAGGTGCTGGCAGACGTCCAGAAATAACAACTCCAGAGGGTGAGGCAGATGGCAAAAGAACTCGCGAAAGGCATCACGGCCAACGGCGCCGGCATCGACGGCGTCATATGGAATATCCTGGGACAGGTCTACTACCCCAAGGCGGAGTGCGAGAGCGCCTTTGCCTTCGAGACCAACAGCGCGCCCGGCCAGTTCGTGCCCGTGCACATCCACCCTGATCAGGACGAATTCATCCTCGTGCAGGAAGGCCAGCTCGAGTTGAAACTCGACGGGGTCTGGTCGACCGCCAAGGCCGGCGATCTCGTGCGCATGCCCAGAGGCATCCCGCATGGCTATTTCAACAAGTCCGACAAGCCCTGCCGGGCGCTGTTCTGGGTGTCGCCTGCCGGCAGGCTGAAGGAGCTGTTCGAGCAGTTGCACGACAAGAGCGACATCCCTGAAATCATCAAGCTCTCGGCCGAGCACGACGTCGATTTCCTTCCGGAAGAAGCGAACGCCTGAGATGCTTGGCCCGTCCGCCCACACCGACACCTTCACGCGGGACAATCTGCCGCCTGCCGATCAGTGGCCGGATTTCCTGCTCGACGGCTTCGATTATCCGGAGCGGCTGAATGCGGCGGTCGAGCTGACCGACCGCCTGGTGGAAAAAGGATTCGGCGACCGCACCGCGCTGATCGGCAATGGCCGCCGCCGCACCTACAAGGAGCTGTCGGACTGGACAAACCGGCTGGCGCACGCGCTGGTCGAGAGCTACGGCGTCAAGCCCGGCAACCGCGTGCTGATCCGCTCGGCCAACAATCCGGCCATGGTCGCCTGTTGGCTCGCCGCGACCAAGGCCGGCGCAGTGGTGGTCAACAC
>JAEYXI010000116.1 GCA_023428515.1 Pseudomonadota bacterium
ATGCCATGGCTGGCGGGCACCGCGCTGCTGCATTCGGCGATCGTCATGGAGAAGCGCTCGGCGCTGAAGATCTGGACGCTGCTTCTCGCCATCCTCACCTTCTCGCTGTCGCTGCTTGGCACTTTCCTCGTGCGCTCGGGCGTCCTGACCTCGGTGCACGCCTTCGCGACCGATCCGAGCCGCGGCATCTTCATCCTGTGCATACTGACGGTATTCATCGGCGGATCGCTGGCGCTCTTCGCGCTGCGTGCGCCGACGCTGACGGCGGGCGGGCTCTTCCATCCGATCTCGCGCGAGGGGGCGCTCGTCCTCAACAATCTGTTCCTGACGACGGCGACGGCTACGGTGCTCGTCGGCACGCTCTATCCGCTCGTCGTCGAGGCGCTCACAGGCGACAAGATTTCCGTTGGCGCGCCGTTCTTCGACTTGACCTTCGGGCCGTTGATGGTCCCGCTTCTGGCGCTGGTGCCGTTCGGGCCATTGCTCGCCTGGAAGCGCGGCGACGTGCTCGCAGCGGCGCAGCGGCTGATGACGGCCTTTGCAGGCGCGCTTTTGGCCGTGCTCGCGACGATGCTCTTCATCGACGGGGCTTCTGTGCTCGCTGCGCTCGGCATCGGACTTGCGACCTGGCTGGTGCTCGGTGCGCTGACCGACCTTGCGCTGAAGGCCGGTTTCGGCAGCGTGTCGGCCGGCACCATGCTCAGACGCCTGGCAGGACTGCCGCGCTCGATGTTCGGCACGGCGCTAGCGCATCTTGGGCTCGGCCTGACGACGCTCGGCCTCGTCGGCGTGCTCTCTTTCGAGACAGAGCACATACTGACGATGAAACCGGGGCAGACAACCGAAATCTCCGGTTATACTTTGCGCTTCGAGGAGATGGTTCCAGTTAAGGGACCTAACTACACTGAAAGCCGGGCGCGCTTCTCGCTGCTGAACGCTGCCGGCACGCCCTATAGCGAAGTGGTCTCGTCAAAACGCTTCTATCCGGTGCGGCAGATGCCGACGACCGAGGCCGGCATCAAGACGATGGGGCTCAGCCAGCTCTATGTCTCGCTGGGCGACGAGACGGCAGACGGCGCGCTGGTCGTGCGCATCTGGTGGAAGCCGCTGGTGACGCTGATCTGGGGCGGCGCGCTGGCGATGATGATCGGAGGCGCGGTGTCGCTCTTCGACCGCCGGCTGAGGGTCGGGGCGCCGGCCCGTCGCCGCCGCGAAGCTGCCGTCCAACCGGAAGCGGCGGTGTCATGAGACGAGCCGGCCTGCTTGTCTGGCTGATGCTGGCGATGGCGTTCTGGCAAGGACCGGCAGGCGCCGTTCAGCCGGGTGAGGCGCTGGCCGACCCGGCGCTGGAAGCGAGGGCGCGTACGCTGTCGGCGGAGTTGCGCTGCATGGTCTGCCAGAACCAGTCGATCGATCTTTCCGACGCCGAACTGGCGCATGATCTGCGTGTGCTCGTGCGCGAGCGGTTGCTGGCGGGCGACAGCAACGAGGAAGTCCTCGACTACGTCGTGTCACGCTACGGCGAGTTCGTGCTGCTGAAGCCGCGCTTCAGCATCCGTAACGCGCTGTTGTGGGGAACGCCTGTGCTGCTGCTTCTGGCGGGAGCGGGCGTTCTGTTCTTCTCCCAGCGGAGGCGAAAATCGTCTGCTTCGGCGCTGACTGCGGAAGAGAAGGCCGAACTCGACCGCATTCTTACAGGTCCGCAAAAATCGCCGGAGACGAGTCCTTAGCACTCAATCCGAAGCGTGATCCGGAAGCCTGAGTTCGAATACTTCCTGCGGCTCGGCAAAACCCTTCAATTTCTGGTTTCCCAGGCTGACGGCCGCCTCGTCGGCCAGCGTCGAGGCGATCTCCTTCGAACATACGGCGCGGCGATCGAGCGATTTGGCGACGCCCTCCAGCCTGCTGAGGTAATTCACCGTCGGACCCACCACCGTGAAATCCAGCCGGTCGGGGCTGCCGATATTGCCGTAGACCACCGGGCCGACATGCAGGGCCGCCACGAAGCGCATGCTTGCGGCCGCCGGATGCGCGAAGGCGTTGATGACGGCGCGCACGGCCTGCATGCAAGCCCTCTCCCGGCCGTCACTGCCCGCCGGGAAGACGGCAAGAACCCCGTCGCCGACGAATTTCAGCACGTCGCCCCCTTGGCTGCGAACAGCATCGACCACGATCTCGAAATAGGCGCCAAGCCGTTCGAGCAGGGCGTCGGGCTCGAGCCGTTCCGACAGACCGGTGGAATTGCGAAGGTCCGTGATCAGCACCGCTGCGTCGATCTCCGTCGTCTCGCCGCGCAGGAAGGCGCCTTTGCCGACGCGTTCGGCCGGCCCGCGGCCGAGATAGACTTCAAGAAGGCTGCTCATCGAATGGCGCATGGCGGCCGGTTCGAGCGCCGCGCCGAAGGCTGGTGCGAGATATTCTATCAGGCGGATATCCGCATCGGAGAAGCCACCGGGCCGGTTTGCGGTGAAGGCGCTGACCTGGAACGACCCGTCGCCATAGCTAATGGGCAGCGCGAAGTAGTCGGTGCTGCCACCTTCCGCGAGTTCGAACAGGACCGGATGGTCCTTGCCAGGCACGAGGTTTTCCAAGGATTTGTGCAGGGGCTGGCGGGTCACGATCACGCGTTCGAACGGGCTGCCCTTGTAGGACGCCGTGGCCAGCATGCCGCGGGGGACGGTGTAGGTTTCCGATCCGCCGACGCGGTTCCAGATGACGCCCCATGCACTGATGAGCGGATTGGCGACCTGCTGTCCGATTCGCACCCGCGATAGCGGAACGCCTGCGCCGACAAGCCATTCGGCGAGGCCCTCAACGGTTTCTTGAGGCGTCGCGCTCTGCCTGGCCGGCCCGATCAGCCAGTCGACGATGGCGCGTGGTTCGGCGGAAGGGGGGATTGGGCGATCAGTCACGGCGGGTCCAACATTACCAAAATTTCATATCCCGGAAATGGCGCCGTAATGTCCTGGTTTCTATCTCTTTTGCCAAGGATGCGTCGAAGCATCCGAGAAGAGGATCAAAAAGAGATGACCAACCCCATCAAGCCAGTTTCCAGCGGCCGCAAGCGGCTTCTCGCCGCCGTTGCTTCGGTCGCGATCGTCGGCGCCGCCGGCTTCAGCGCCGTGACCTCCGGTACCGTTCCCGTTTTTGACGAGGCCGTGAAGGTCGAGGCGCCACAG
>JAEYXI010000449.1 GCA_023428515.1 Pseudomonadota bacterium
GACGATATCCTTGTGGCGCGCGACCGCCTCAAGGCGTCGGGCGCGCGCGTGCTGGGTGACGGCACGCCGAAAATCGGCGCCCACGGTAAGCCGGTGCTGTTCCTCCATCCTAAGGATTTCGCCGGCACGCTTGTGGAGCTCGAACAGGCATGACCTGGGTTTCCGTCGCGGCGATCTATTTCATCCTTTGGTGGCTTGTCCTCTTCGCCACCTTGCCGTTCGGCCTGAAGACGCAGGACGAGGATGACGACGTCACGCTCGGCACGGTTTCGAGCGCGCCGAAAGGCCCGCATGTGCTGCGCGCCTTCCTGCGCACGACCATCGTCTCGGCGCTTATCCTCGCGGGTTTCTATCTGCTGACGAAAGGGTTCGGTCTCGGCATCGACGACATCCCGAGAATCATTCCCGAATACAAAAGTGACGGGGCGTCACCCACTTAAGAAGTTTTGCCGGCAAGCTTCTGATTGCACAAAAAAAATGCAAGGCACGAGGCCTTGCAATTAAACGCGTCCGATCTGTTTCCGGTATCCGGCGGCAGCGAGTAACCGCGCCTAGATCGCATCCTCCCAAGACTTTGACCGCGTAGGGAAGGCAGATTTTGCTCTGCCCTCTCGGTTATGGGGGCACACTAGACCAAGCCCGGACAAATTGTCACGCAGAATTTTGCGTTTGAAGCGTTGCAGATGTGCTGCAATGCACAATTACGTTGCAGCACGTGCCCGCGAAACGGACACGGCAAGAATCTGCCCACAACGGCCGCTCTCCTGCGGGTTTCCATTCCGTCATGAAATGGCTATGAAGCGCTTGCATGCGTTTCGCGTGGCTCGCCGATTCCGGCACCAATCACCATCGCCTTTTCACGGACCCATCATGCGGCTTTCGCGCTATTTCCTGCCCATACTCAAAGAGAATCCGCGCGAAGCTGAAATCGTCTCGCATCGCTTGATGCTTCGCGCCGGGATGATCCGCCAGCAGGGGCAGGGCTCCTTCGCGATGCTGCCGCTCGGCAAGCGCGTTCTCGACAAGGTCTGCCAGATCGTCCGCGAGGAGCAGAACCGCGCCGGCGCTCTCGAAATCCTCATGCCGACGATCCAGTCGGCCGAGCTCTGGCGGGAAAGCGGCCGCTACGACGACTACGGCAAGGAGATGCTGCGCATCAAGGACCGCCAGGAGCGCGACATGCTCTACGGCCCGACAAACGAGGAGATGGTGACGGATATCTTCCGCACCTACGTGAAGTCGTACAAGGACCTGCCGCTCAACCTCTACCATATCCAGTGGAAGTTCCGCGACGAAGTGCGCCCGCGCTTCGGCGTCATGCGCGGCCGCGAATTCCTGATGAAGGACGCTTACTCCTTCGACCTCGACTACGAGGGCGCGAAGGCGGCCTACAACCGCATGTTCGTGTCCTACCTCAGGACCTTCACGCGCATGGGCCTGCAGGCGATCCCGATGCGCGCCGACACCGGCCCGATCGGCGGCGACCTCAGCCACGAATTCATCATCATTGCCGATACCGGCGAGAGCCAGGTCTTCTGCCACAAGGACTTTCTCAGCCTTCCCGTGCCGGGCGAGGACACCGATTTCGAGAACGACGCCGAGATCGGCGGCATCGTCAAGGAATGGACGACGCCCTACGCGGCGACCGACGAGATGCACGACGAGGCGGCCTGGGAGAAGATCCCCGAGGGCGAGCGGCTTTCGGCGCGCGGCATCGAGGTCGGCCACATCTTCCACTTCGGCGAGAAATATTCGAAGCCGATGGGCGCCAAGGTGCAGGGACCCGACGGCAAGGAGCACTTCGTCTCGATGGGTTCCTACGGCATCGGCCCAACCCGGCTGATCGCGGCGATCATCGAGGCGAGCCACGACGAGGCCGGCATCATCTGGCCGGAGAGCGTCGCGCCCTTCGACGTCGTCATCATCAACATGAAGGTCGGCGACGCCGAGTGCGACCGGCTTTGCGAACAGCTCTATGCCGCCCACCAGGCCGCCGGGCTCGACGTGCTCTATGACGACACCGACCAGCGCGCCGGCGGCAAGTTCGCCACCGCCGACCTGATCGGCATTCCGTGGCAGGTGATCGTCGGACCGCGCGGCGCCGCCGCCGGCGAGGTCGAGGTGAAGCGGCGCGCCACCGGCGAGCGCGACACCAAGACGGTCGAGACGCTGCTGGCGTCGCTCGGACCGAAGGCATGAACGCACGCGCCGCCGCGACCACAGCAGCGCCGGCGAAGCCCGCCGGCGCCGGGCCGTTCTCGGTCTTCGAGCGCATGGTCGCCTGGCGCTATCTGCGCTCGCGGCGCAAGGAAACGGTGATCTCGGTCATCGCCTCGATCTCCTTCCTCGGCATCATGCTCGGCGTCGCCACCCTCATCGTCGTCATGGCGGTGATGAACGGCTTTCGCGCCGAGCTGCTGGTCCGCATCCTCGGTATCAATGGCCACCTCGTCGTGCAGCCGATCGACATGCCGCTCGAGGACTATGACGCCGTCGCGAAGCGCATCAACGGCGTGGCCGGCGTGAAATACGCAATCCCGCTGATCGACGGGCAGGTCTTGGCCTCCGGCACGGTCGGGGCGGGGACGGGCGCGCTGGTGCGCGGCATAAGCGGTGAGAATCTCGGCAAGCTCACCGTCGTCTCCAACAACATCAAGCACGGATCGCTGGTCGGCTTCGACCAGTCGGAAGGCGTCGCCATCGGCCAGCGCATGGCCGACAATCTCGGCCTCGTGCTCGGCGACATGATCACGCTGGTGTCGCCGGACGGCGACATCACGCCGATGGGGACGACGCCTCGCGTGAAGGCCTATCCTGTTGTCGCCATCTTCGAAGTAGGCATGTCGGAGTTCGATTCCTCCGTCATCTTCATGCGTTTCGAGGAAGCGCAGCTCTATTTCAACATGGAGGGACGCGCGCTGACGATCGAGGTCTTCGTCGACAATCCAGACGACGTCGATTCATTGCGCCAACTCGTCGAGATCGCCGCCGCGCGCCAGATATTCATCTCCGACTGGCGCCAGCGCAACGAGACCTTCTTCTCGGCGCTGCAGGTCGAACGCAACGTCATGTTCATGATCCTCACGCTGATCGTGCTGGTGGCGGCGCTGAACATCATCTCCGGCCTGATCATGCTGGTGAAGGACAAGGGGCACGACATCGCCATCCTGCGCACCATGGGCGCGACGCGCGGCGCTGTCATGCGCATCTTCCTGATGACAGGTGCCGCCATCGGCGTCACCGGCACAATAGCCGGCGTCGCTCTCGGCGTGGTGCTCTGTCTCAACGTCGAGCGTATCAGGCAGTTCTTCTCGTGGCTTTCCGGGACGGTCCTGTTCAATCCGGAGCTTTATTTCCTCAGCCAGCTGCCGGCCAAGATGGAACTCGGCGAGACGATCTCGGTCGTCCTGATGGCGCTCGTCCTCTCCTTCCTCGCCACCCTGTTCCCAGCATGGCGCGCAGCAAATCTCGACCCAGTCGAAGCCCTGAGGTACGAGTGAGCGCTCCCGTCATCGAGCTGAAGAGCGTCGAACGCCATTACGTACAGGGGCAGCGCAAGCTGACCATCCTGAACGGGGCCGATTTCGCGCTGGTGCCCGGCGAGATGGTGGCGCTCGTTGCGCCGTCCGGCGCCGGCAAGTCGACGCTGCTCCACACCGCCGGCCTGCTCGAACGGCCGGATGCCGGCGACGTCATCCTCGGCGGCCGCGCCTGCGGGCGGCTTTCCGACGACGAACGCACCGCGATCCGCCGCAACGACATCGGCTTCGTCTACCAGTTCCACCATCTGCTGCCCGAGTTCTCCGCACTGGAGAACATCATGATGCCGCAGATCATCAAGGGCCTGCCGCCGGCGGAGGCCGCCAAACGCGCGGAACAGCTTCTCGACTACATGCAGATCGGCAAGCGCGCGCAGCATCGGCCGGCCGAACTCTCCGGTGGCGAGCAGCAGCGCGTCGCGATCGCGCGCGCCGTCGCCAACGCGCCGCTGGTCCTGCTCGCCGACGAGCCGACCGGCAATCTCGACCCGCACACGGCGTCCTATGTCTTCGACGCATTGGCGGCGCTTGTGAAGCAGTCGGGACTCGCGGCGCTGATCGCGACCCACAATCACGAGCTCGCCCAGCGCATGGACCGCCGCGTCACCTTGGCCGAAGGCAAGGTCGTGCCGCTCTGACCCCACCGTCATCCCAGGGCTTGTCCCGAGGATCTCCTGCAGGCGAACCGGCAAGACCGGCGTCGATGCCGTGGCCGGCGTTAACTTCCCGGCAACCCTCGTAACCTCCGCTTAACCCTCTCCGACAGGCATGTCAGGAGCCTTGCTCGCTGTCCTTGACACTTTGAACAAAAATAGAACAAAATGCAAACACACCGAAAACAGGAGGTAGATATGGCCGATATGTTCCAGGATGTGGTTTCGCTGGTTTGCATGAGCACCTTCCTCGTCGCCACGGCGATGTGGATCGGCGCGCTCTAAAGTTCAGACATTCGCGGCGAGGTTCGCCGCCTATCTTTCACCTTCTCCGTCATTCGATCTCAGGCAAACGAAGCGTTCAGCTTTTCTGGCCGCTGCGGCCAGCTTTTGCCGAATCGAATGGTGAGCGCCTGACCCGCCTCGTCCCGGGCCAGGCGCTCCTGCGGGGTGAGGCCGTGACGCCGCTCATGAGGGCGCTCGGTCGGCAAGATCATGTTGTATTGAGCGGGCCGCGTCGCTCAACGTCTTCGACCAGTCAGTCGCCGAGCGCGACGCCCTCCCGACGCGGGTCGGCGCCGCCGGTCAGGCCATCGGGCGTGATCGCGATGCCGTGCAGGCCCGAGTTCTGGTCGCCGACCTTCGTCTCGTAGCCCAGTGCCTTGAGGTCGTCGGCGAAACCCTCGGCACCCGTGCCGGCCTCAAGCTCATAGATGCCGAAGCGGTTCAGCATATGCGGGATGGAGATCGCTGCCTGCATGTCGAGTTTCCAGTCGATCAGCCCGATCAGCGTCGTCGCGACATAGGGGATGATGCTCGACCCGCCCGGCGAGCCCAGCGCATAGACCGGCTTGCCGTCCTTCAGCACGATGGTCGGCGCCATCGAGGAGCGCGGCCGCTTTCCGGCTTCGACGCGATTCGCGACTGCCGTCCCGTCCTTTTCCGGCGCGAAGGAGAAGTCGGTGAGCTGGTTGTTGAGGATGAAGCCGCCGGCCATCTGGCGCGAACCGAAGGCGTTCTCCACCGATGTCGTCATCGCCGCGATGTTGCCCTCTGCGTCGACGATGACGAAATGGCTGGTCGCCGGCATGTCGAAGGTCTTGCCGTCGATGCGCAACTCAGCCCCGCCGAGTTCGGCCTTGTCCCATGGAGGTTCGCCGGCCCTCACCTCGCCATCAGGCAGCGCCGTCGGCCGGCGGATCAGCGCCGAGCGCGACTTGAGGTAGTCGGCGTTCAGCAGGCCCTTGGGGATTTTCGTAAAGTCGCTGTCGGCGATGTAGCGCTCGCGGTCGGCGAAGGCGAGGCGGGTGGCGTCGCCGATGATCCGCCAGCTTTCTGGATCATCCTTTCCAAGCGTTGCCAGGTCGAATGGCTCGACCATGCCAAGGATCTGGCCGATCGTCAGCGCGCCGGAGGAGGGCGGTCCCATGCCGCACACCGACAATCCCCGATAGGGCGCGCAGACCGCCGGCCGCTCCTTCACTTGGTAGGCCGCCAGGTCGTCGAGGCTGAGCTTGCCAGGATTGGTCTCATGGCCGTTGACCGCCGCGACGATCTTCCCTGCGAGCGACCCCTTGTAGAAGGCGTCGGCGCCGCCTTCGGCGATCGACCGCAGGCTGTCGGCGTATTCCGGATTGCGCAGTATCGCGCCCGCCGCCCGCGGCGAACCGAGCGCGTCGAAGAAATAGGCCCTCGTCGCCGGCTGCGTGTCGAGTCGGCCGATGTCTTCCGCGATCATCGTGTTGAGGCGCGGCGAGATCGCAAAACCGCCCTCGGCGAGATCGATCGCCGGCTCCATCAGCCCGGTCCAGGCGAGCTTGCCGTATTTCTGGTGCACCGTTTCGAGCAGGCGCGGCACGCCGGGTACGCCGACCGACCGTCCGCCGATCACCGCCTCGAAGAAGCCGAGAGGCTTGCCGTCCGCACCGAGGAAGAGTTCTGGCGTCGCGGCGGCGGGCGCCGTCTCGCGCCCGTCGAAGGTCGTCACCGTGCCGCTCTTCGCGTCATACCAGGCGAGGAATGCACCGCCGCCGATGCCGGACGACTGCGGCTCGACCAGGCCGAGCACGGTCTGCACGACGACCAGCGCGTCGGCAGCATTTCCGCCGGCACGCAGGACGTCGAGCCCCGCCTGTGAGGCGATCGGATTGGCGGCGACCACCATCTGCCTGGTGGCATGGACCGGCTCTTTCTCGGCTATCGCCGAGCGGGATTCGGGTGCGACCGTGTCGGCGGCCTGCTGCGCGAAAGCCGGAAGCGCGAGCGAGCCAAACAGCGCCAGGACCGCAAGCTTCCGAAACGCGTCCATGTCAGCCTGCCTTTCGTTTTTCGTCCCTGGTCTCTTCGGCTCCGCCAAATACTTCGCCGAAGGCTCCCTTCAGGGCAACGTCGAGATCGGCCATCGTCACGGGCAGGCCGAGGTCGACAAGGCTCGTCACGCCGTGGTCGGATACGCCGCACGGCACAATGCCGGAGAAATGCCGGAGGTCCGGCTCGACGTTGATGGCGATGCCATGAAAACTCACCCAGCGCCGCAGCCTGATGCCGATCGCCGCGACCTTGTCCTCCGCGGCTGAGCCGTCCGGCATGGACGGGCGATCAGGCCTGACGACCCACACGCCGACACGGTCCTCGCGCCGCTCGCCCTTCACGTTGAAGCGGTCGAGCGTGCGGATGATCCATTCCTCGAGCGCGGCGACGAAGGCGCGCACGTCCTCGCGCCGACGCTTCAGGTCCAACATCACATAGGCCACGCGCTGGCCAGGCCCATGATAGGTGTATTCGCCACCGCGCCCGGCCGCGTAGACCGGAAAGCGGTCCGGCTCGACCAGGTCCTCGATCCTTGCGCTGGTGCCCGCCGTATAAAGGGGAGGGTGCTCCACCAGCCACACCATCTCCGGCGCTTCGCCCTTCCGTATCGCATCCGCCCGCGCCTCCATGAAGGCCAGCGCATGCTCGTACTGGGTCAGGCCTGGCTCGATCAGCCATTCCACCGGGGCCGAGCCCGGCGCGGGCAGGAAGGAAAGGGCGATCTCGCTGCGTTCAGGCATGACGGCTCCGTAGCTCCCGCATCATATGGCGACAATGGCGCTTCAGGTCCAGACCGTCCGCTGGACACGGCCGTCCGGCCGTGACGCAAGGTAAGGCTTCGGAGATTCTTTTTTGCCAGGATGGCAGGCCTTAACCGTCGAGTACGCTCATGCAACAGAGTGTTGTGCTCAGCTTCGGCCTGCCCATCGCCCTCGTCATCATCATGCTGGGGCTTGGCCTGTCGCTTCGCATCGAGGATTTCACGCGCTGCCTTTCCCGGCCATGGCCGATCCTGATCGGCCTCGTCTGTCAGGTCGTGATCCTGCCGCTGTTCTGCCTGGCGCTGGTCTATGTCGCCGACCTGCCGCCGGCGATAAGCGTCGGTATGATGCTGCTTGCCGCGAGCCCCGGCGGAACCTCCGCCGCCATCCTCACCCATCTGGCGCGCGGCGATCTGGCCCTCAGCCTGATTCTCGCCGCGGTGACATCGGTGATCGCGCTGTTCAGCCTGCCGGTGATCGTCAACCACTCGATGGTCGCCTTCTATGGCGAGGCGAGCGCGGTCAGGCTGGAACTGCGCCAGGTGCTGCAGATATTCGTCATCGCCATCATCCCGGCCCTGGCCGGGGTCTTCATCCGCGGTCGGTTCCCCGGTCTGGCGGAGCGCCTCGACCGTCCGGTCAAGGCGATGGCGACCATATTCCTGGTGGCGGTGGTGCTGGCCGCGCTTGTCGGGCAGTGGCGATTGCTGGCGATATGGGGGCCGACCGTCGGCGCAGTAACGCTGGTGTTCGCCATGGGCAGCCTGCTGGTCGGGTATTATGTGCCGCTGCTGCTGAAGGTCGAGCGGCGGCAGGCGATCGCCCTGTCGATGTCGATCGGCATCCACAACGCCGCACTCGTCATCGCGCTTGCGATGAGCGACCAGATGCTTGCCAATCCCGAGATGGCCATTCCGCCGGCCGCCTACGGCGTGATTGCCTATATCGTCGGCGGAGCCTTCGCCTGGATGCTGAACCGGCGGCCGTCGCCCACCGCATAGGCGCGATGCCTCGCCGGAAGCCCCGCTCAGGGAGCTTTTTCAATCGCCTGGGACAAGGGAAGGATCGTTTGGTGCGGTCGAGAAGACTCGAACTTCCACGGGTTGCCCCACAGCGACCTCAACGCTGCGCGTCTACCAATTCCGCCACGACCGCACGTCACGAAAGGGCCGGGCTGAACCGGCCCGCGGCATGTAGCAAATCGCCTTCGGCGAAACAAGTGCAAAGCCTGCTTTATTCCTTGCCGCAGCGACAGGCCAAATGACGTCGTCTTTGGGCGCATTTCGTTTGATATTTTCGCGCGTTGCGCGCTAGACCTGATCGGCATCGTCCACCCGGCCGCCAGGCCTATCTTGAGCGGGAGGCGCCGTTGGAAAACCAGCACGAAGCGACGCCCGGCGCCGGTTCGCCCGAGACCCACGCCGACATCTACGGCGAGGACGGCGTCATCCGTGCGTCGTTCCTCGCCCATATCGGCGCGGCCATCGCCGACCGCGACACGATCACCCTCAAGAGGGAAGTCGGCGGGCTGCACCAGTCCGAGGTCGGCGACCTGCTTGAGGCCCTGCTGCCGGAGCAGCGCCTGGCGCTGGTCGAACTGCTCGGCAAGGATTTCGG
>JAEYXI010000205.1 GCA_023428515.1 Pseudomonadota bacterium
CTCAAGCTCGACGCGCGCGTGATCAAGGCGCCTTACGGCGAACTGCCCGATCTCACCGACGTCAACGCGAAGGCGCGTGACCTCGTCTTCACCTGGAACGGCACGACCTCGGGCGTGCGCGTCGCCAATGGCGACTTCATCCCGGATGACCGCAAGGGCCTGACCATCTGCGACGCGACTTCCGCCGCATTCGCCCAGAACCTCGATTTCGCGAAACTCGATGTCGTCACCTTCTCCTGGCAGAAGGTGCTGGGCGGCGAGGGCGCGCACGGCATGCTGATCCTCAGCCCCCGCGCCGTGGCGCGTCTCGAAAGCTACAAGCCGGCCTGGCCGCTGCCGAAAATCTTCCGCCTGATTTCGAACGGCAAGCTGATCGACGGCATCTTCAAGGGCGAGACGATCAACACGCCCTCCATGCTCTGCGTCGAGGATTATCTCGATGCGTTGAACTGGGCGAAGTCGGTCGGCGGCCTGGATGCCCTGGTGGCTCGCGCCGACGCCAACACCAAGGTGATCTCCGATTGGGTGGCGAAAACGCCGGCGGTTGAGTTCTTGGCTGCCGCCGAAGAAACGCGCTCGAACACGTCGGTTTGCCTGCGCTTCGCGGATCCCGCCATCGCCATTCTCGACGATGCCGGTCAGCAGGCTTTCGTGAAGGGCTTTGTCGCGCTGCTTGAGGCGGAAAAAGTGGCCTACGACATCGCCGGTTACCGCGATGCGCCGCCCGGCCTGCGTATCTGGTGCGGTGCGACCGTCGAAACCGCCGATGTCGAGGCGTTGCTGCCTTGGCTCGACTGGGCCTTCGCCACACAGAAGGCCGCGCTCAAAGCCGCAGCCTAAGCTCTCCCACCATTATTCTATTCGGCTGCCGCTGGCAGCCAGCAAGGACAAAACCCATGCCTCGCGTACTCGTTTCCGACAAGCTTTCGCCAACCGCCGTGCAGATCTTCAGGGATCGCGGCGTCGAAGTCGACTATCTGCCGGAGGTCGGCCCCGACAAGGAAAAGATGCTCGAAATCATCGGCCAGTATGACGGCCTCGCCATCCGCTCGGCGACCAAGGTCACGGAAAAGCTGATCGCTGCTGCGACCAATTTGAAAGTGATCGGCCGCGCCGGCATCGGCGTCGACAATGTCGACATACCGGCGGCGTCGCGGAAGGGCATCATCGTGATGAACACGCCCTTCGGAAATTCGATCACCACTGCCGAGCACGCGGTAGCCATGATGTTCGCACTTGCCCGCCAACTGCCCGAGGCGAACGCTTCGACCAAGGCCGGCAAATGGGAGAAGAACCGCTTCATGGGTGCCGAGATCACCGGCAAGACTCTCGGCGTGATCGGCTGCGGCAATATCGGCTCGATCGTCGCCACGCGTGGCGTTGGCTTGAAGATGCACGTTGTCGCCTTCGATCCCTTCCTGTCGGAGAGTCGTGCCTCTGAACTCGGCATCGAGAAGGTCGAACTGGAAGAGCTTCTCGCCCGCGCCGATTTCATCACGCTACACACGCCGCTGACCGACAAGACGAAGAACATCATCAATGCCGATTCGATCGCGAAGATGAAGAAGGGCGTCTACATCATCAACTGCGCGCGCGGCGGCTTGATCGTCGAGGCTGATCTCGTCGCGGCGCTGAAGGATGGCAAGGTGGCGGGTGCGGCGATCGACGTCTTCGAGGTCGAGCCTGCCACGGCGAGCCCATATTTCGAGCTGGAGAATGTGGTGGCGACGCCGCATCTCGGTGCGGCCACGACCGAGGCGCAGGAGAATGTCGCGCTACAGGTCGCCGAGCAGATGTCGGATTATCTGATCAAGGGCGCCGTCTCCAACGCCATCAACATGCCTTCGATCACTGCGGAAGAGGCGCCGCGCCTGAAGCCTTTCGTGAAGCTCGCTGAAGTCCTCGGCGCCTTTGTCGGCCAGGTGACGGAAGATCCGATCAAGGAAGTCGAGATCGTCTTCGACGGCGCCACCACGCAGATGAACACCCGTGCGTTGATCAGCGCCGCACTCGCCGGCCTGATCCGGCCGCAGGTCGCCGACGTGAACATGGTGTCCGCGCCGATCATGGCGAAGGAGCGCGGCATCATCCTGTCCGAGGTCAAGCGCGACAAGTCGGGCGTCTTCGACGGCTACATCATGCTCAAGGTGACGACCGAGCACATGTCCCGGTCGATCGCCGGCACCTGCTTCTCCGACGGCAAGCCGCGTTTCATCCAGATCAAGGGGATCAACCTCGACGCCGAAGTCGGCCAGCACATGCTCTACACGACCAATGCCGATGCGCCCGGCATCATCGGCCTGCTCGGCACGCTTTGTGGTGAGAATGGCGTCAACATCGCCAACTTCCAGCTCGGCCGCAACCGGCCGGGCGGCGACGCCATCGCGCTGCTCTACCTGGACGCCCCGTTCCCCGAAGATGTGCTCGCCCAGGTTCGCGCGCACAAGACGATCGATTCGGCCAAGCGGCTGCAGTTCGATGTAGGGGGAGTGTGAACGTCCTTGGAACAGATTCGGCAATCGCGGCTTGACCTTGGCCTGTAAAGCTTGCTTTCAGGGAGCCGACTGAAAGCCAAGGGACGGAGCAAGCGATGACTGACGGTGAAATTCGGCTGCCGGCCGAGGGTATTTTCCTGGGCCGGGCTTTTGCCGAGGGTTGGGCGCATCCGGCCGTCGTCACCGTGCGCGACGGCCAGGTCGTCGACATCACGTCGAAAGCCGCGCCGACCTCGCGCGATATCTGCGAACAGGCCGATCCGGCCGGCTACGTGAAGTCGGCCGGCGGTAAGCCGATCGGCGCGCTCGCCGACATCGCGGCGAACAGCTTCGCCGCGACTCGCGATCCGAAGAAACCCTACCTGCTTTCACCGGTCGACCTGCAGGCGGTGAAGGCTGCCGGCGTCACCTTCGTCGTCTCGCTGCTGGAGCGCGTCATCGAGGAACAGGCGCGCGGTTCGGCCGAAAAGGCGGACGCGATTCGCGCCGACATCGCATCGTTGATCGGCCACGACCTGTCAAAACTTAAGCCGGGTTCGGCCGAGGCCGCCGGGGTCAAGGCCAAGCTCATCGAGCGCGGGGTCTGGTCGCAATATCTCGAAGTCGGCATCGGCCCGGACGCCGAGGTCTTCACCAAATGCCAGCCCATGGCCTCGGTCGGCTTCGGCGCCGATGTCGGGCTGCATCCGATCTCGACATGGAACAATCCGGAGCCCGAGATCGCGGTGATCGCGTCGAGCGCCGGCCGCATCGTCGGCGCAGCCCTCGGCAACGACGTCAATCTGCGCGACGTCGAAGGCCGCTCCGCCCTTCTGCTCGGCAAGGCCAAGGACAACAACGCGTCGGCGTCGCTAGGGCCCTTCATCCGTCTGTTCGACGGGGACTTTACGCTCGACGATGTGAAGTCGGCGGTGGTCGAACTGAGGGTCGAAGGCGAGGACGGTTTCGTACTTGAGGGGGCAAGCTCGATGGCCGAGATCAGTCGCTCGCCGGAGGAACTGGTTGCCGCCGCGATTGGTCCGCACCACCAGTACCCCGAAGGTTTTGCGCTCTATCTCGGTACCATGTTCGCGCCTGTGAAGGATCGCGGCGAGGCCGGCAAGGGCTTTACCCACGCCGTCGGCGACATCGTCACCATCTCCAGCGGAAAGCTCGGTGCGCTGGTCAACCGCGTGCGGCTTTCGCCGGACTGTGCGCCCTGGACCTACGGCGCCAGCCACCTGATGCGGGATCTCGCCAAGGCAAAATTGATCTAGGCGCCGCGGGTCGCAGCGGCCCGGCGGCCGCTCGTCTCGGCGAGCCAGATGCCGCCGAGTACAAGGGCGAGCGCGATGGCGTGGTAGAGGTGGAATTCCTCCCCCAGCAGCATCACCGCCAGCAGCGTGCCGAAAACCGGCATGAGGTTGACGAACAGGCCGGCGCGATTGCTGCCGATCAATTCGACGGCTCGGACGAAGAAGATCTGCGACAGGATCGACGCGAAGATCGTCGTGTAGAGGATGACCGCCCAGCCGCGCGTGTCGGGCAGGGTAATTCCGCCGGCATACGCCTCCGCCGCGAGCAAAGGTATTGAAGAGAGAAAAGCGCCGGCCGCCAGCATGATCATCAGGCTTTGCCAGTGGATTTGCGGCTTGATGCGCAAGGCGACCGCATAGCTGGCGTAGGCAACGACAGCCACGAGGACCAGAACGTCGCCGAGGTTGAGATCGAGTGCGAACAACCGCGAAAGGTCGCCGTGGCTGGCGGTCAGGGCGACGCCGAACAGCGACAGGACGAACCCGACGATTTGCGCCGAGGTCGGCCGAAGCCTGAAGACGAGGAAGTTGGCGAGGAAGATCGCCATTGGAATACCGGCGTTTTCGATGCTGGCGTTCACGGCCGATGTGTGGGGCAGTGCCGCATAGAGGGCGGCGTTGTAGCCCGTGAAACCGATCGCTCCGAGAACGAGGAGATAGACGGCGCGCTGCCGAACGGTCGGCCAGTCGGCCATGAGCCTTGGCCAGCCGATGATGCACAGGATAACCAGTGCGAGGCCCCAGCGGGCCGTGTTCAGGAGCATCGGCGAGACGTGGCCGACTGCGAGTTTGCCGGCGACGGCGTTGCCGCCCCAAAACAGCGTGGTGAGCAGGAGCAGGATGTAAGCTGTACGGTTTTTCATGCGGCGCGCCGGATTAGCCCTCCCGCCTATTGCCCCGGCAGGCTCAAGTAAAGGCGGCCACCGGCGCGACTTATTGTGCCTGACGGCTTTTGAGCGGCAAAGAAATGTCGCGTTCCAAAGGCCTTGTCGCTATAGAGGCCTGTCGCCGGACAGGACGGCGGCGCATTCGCGGTGATCGAAGGGAAGAAACATGGCCAATGTGGTGGTCGTCGGCTCGCAGTGGGGCGACGAAGGCAAGGGCAAGATCGTCGACTGGCTGTCGGAGCGCGCCGACGTGGTGGTGCGTTTCCAGGGCGGTCACAATGCCGGTCATACGCTGGTCATTGACGGGAAAGTCTACAAATTGTCGCTCCTGCCGTCCGGCGTCGTGCGTGAAGGCAAGCTGTCGATCATCGGCAACGGCGTCGTCTTCGATCCCCACGCTTTCGTCGCCGAACTCGAAAAACTTCGCGGCCAGGGCGTGGACGTGACACCGGATCGCCTGAAAATAGCCGAAAACACGGCGCTTATCCTTTCCCTACACGGGGAGTTGGACCGGATGCGCGAGGCTAACGCGGCCAAGGGCACCAAGATCGGAACGACCGGACGTGGCATCGGACCCGCCTATGAGGACAGGGTCGGACGCCGCGCGATTCGCGTCATGGATCTCGCTGATCCGGATACGCTGCCGGCAAAGATCGACCGCCTGCTCGCCCATCACAATCCGCTGCGGCGCGGCCTCGGCGAAAGCGAATTGGATCCGAAGGCCGTGCTGGAAGAATTGACGTCGGTTGCGGACAAGGTGCTGCCCTATATGGATCGCGTCTGGAAAGTACTCGACGATCATCGTCGCGCCGGCGATCGCATCCTGTTCGAGGGCGCTCAGGGCACCTTGCTCGACATCGACCACGGCACCTATCCGTTCGTGACCTCGTCCAACACGGTTGCCGGGCAGGCCGCGGCGGGTTCCGGCGTCGGCCCCAACGCCATCGATTATGTGCTGGGCATCACCAAGGCCTACACGACGCGGGTCGGCGAAGGGCCGTTCCCGACCGAGCAGCAGAACGAAATCGGCGAGTTCCTGGGCACGCGCGGACATGAATTCGGCGTCGTGACTGGACGCAAGCGGCGCTGCGGCTGGTTCGACGCCGTGCTGGTGCGTCAGGCGGTGGCGGTGAACGGGATCAAGGGTATCGCGTTGACCAAGCTCGACGTGCTCGACGGGCTCGAGGAGATCAAGGTCTGCGTCGGATATCTGCTGGACGGCGAGGTGATCGACTATCTGCCTGCAAGCCAGGCCGCGCAGGCGCGGG
>JAEYXI010000245.1 GCA_023428515.1 Pseudomonadota bacterium
GATGCGGTCATCGGCGAGCAGCCGATCGATCAGCTTGCCGACGTCCGGCAGCGTTGCGAGCCGTGGATCAGAGCGGGCGAGAACCGAGGCGATGCCGGCGCCATCGCCGCTCCTGCCGTTTCTGGCACGGATGCGCAGGTCAATGCCACCATGGTGCGCCGTCATCCGTTTTCCCGTCCCCTCTTTGAAGCCACGCACGCTGGGTTAGCAGCCGCGCCCGGGGCTTGCGTCCTGATTTCGCCAGCCGGCCGTCCCGCTTCCGCCAGACCGTCGACGGCACAGCGCGCAAGGCCGTCATGGCCGGAGGTCGCCGGGCGCCCCGCCATAGGCATCGCGGAACAGGCGATAGAAGCTGGACATGCTGCCGAAGCCGCAGTCGAGGGCGATCTCCAGCACCGTGCGATGGCCGTGACGCGCTTCGCTCAGCAACTGGTGCGCACGCTCCAGCCGGGTCTGCCGGATAAACTGCGCCGGCGACGTCTCGTACCCGGCGAAGATCGCACGAAGCAGGCTCGGCGAGATGCCGAGATGGGCGGCAACATGGCGCTCGGCGAGACCGGGCCGGTGCAGGTTCCGTTTTATGAAGCGCGAAGCCCGGCGAAAGCGGGCATCGCGGAGGGCGGTGCCGCTCTCCATCCTGTCCCGGCCACGTCCATTGGCGCCGATCGCGAGCGCCGCGAGATCGCAGAGCTGGTCGCCCATCAGCTCGCTCAACGAAAAGTCCGGATCGCCGTCGAGGCCGAGCCAGGTCTCCGCATGCGACCGGAACATCCGCAAGGCAGGGTCGGCGGCCGGCAGCTTGCAGAGCACCGCCGGGCCGCCGCCGCGCAGGAGCGGGCCGAGCTTGCTGCGTGGCAACGCGACGGCGAGAAGCCGTCCGGCCCCTCGCGACTGCGAGCGCAGCGCTTCGGTCGAGGAATAGAGCACGGCCTCGCCGGCGGTGGCGGTAACGCTCGTGCCGCGCTGCTCGTAGGCGAGCTCCGCCGTCGCCGAGGGAAAAGCGAGGATGACGAGATCGAGGCCAGCGAGATTGGCGGAAAGGTCGAAGTGCGACGGCCCCTCGTCGAAAATGGTGGCGCAGGCCTCGGGCAAGGAGACATTGGAAAAGGAGCGGACGCGCGCTTCATCCGCGCGCGGGACATTGCTGTAGCGATGGCCGATCAGGCGGCCATAGACGTCACACAGCGCAGGCAGGCCATCGATCTCGCCCCCCGTGCTCACCGAAACGCGCGATCGTTCCGGAAGAACCATCTTCGCCCCCGCCCTGAGCCATCTGCCCGGTGGCGAAATCTAGGCGCGGTTCCGCGATTCCCGCAAGAGAGGCGGGACACTCGAGAACGTCTGCTCCTCCGGAGCAGCGCCGCGGGGGGATGGATGGCGGGTTGCTTCGGAACGCCCGGTCGGGTGGATCAGTCCTCCATCAGGAAGAGGCGAAAGCGGCTGGTCTCCTCTTTGGAGAAGAACACGTCGTCGGCGCAGCGATTGGCTTTGACGGCATGCCAGCGCCCGTCGCGCTTTTCGAGCAAGGCTTCGAGGACAGCGTCTTCCGGCTCCTGTTCGCAGGGGCCCCAGATGTCGCGGCGCACGGGCCTGCCGTCGCTCTTCTGGCGGACCTCGCCACGGAAATAGGCGAGTTGCCCGTCCGCGCGGAGACGGTCGACGATGAAGACGATCGGCACGACGCTGTTGAGATCGGCATTGGCCTCGCGGACCGCGTCGAGGATCGCCTTGCGCTCCGGTTCACCCTTGCCCACGTTGTGAACGCCATGCCGCTCGGCCGGACCGAGGGCGAGGAAATGCGGCGGCGCCCGGAGATCGTCGATATCCTGGGCCGACCAGTAGTCGGTGAAGTCGCAGAGCGTCGGGATATCCATCCCGCCGCGGCTGTCGAGATCGATCCAGCCACGCTCGGGATCGAAGGTGAACTGGACCTGCATGTCGGCTGCAGCCCTTGGGCGCTCGCAGACGCGCCGGTTGGGCCCATAGCCATGGTCGCCCGGCGGGACGAGGCGGAACTCCACCACCGCTTCCGGAGTCCCGTCATCGGGATTGGCATAGCGGTGGAATCCCACCAGCGCGATACGGTAGCCGGGTGGAGGCGGCTGGCGGCCGAAGAACGACAGCAGGATGGCGTCGGGGCAGGCATCGACGCGCAGCGGACCCTGGACGCGCTCGCCGCCATAGGGCGCCATCGTGCTCTGGCATTCGCGTGCTGCTTCAGCCGGCGCGACTTCTAGAAAGACCGCGAGAAGACCGGCAACGAGGGCAACAGGCAGCATGGTGATCAGCTTCATCATCAGCCTCGGCTCGAATGGGTCGTCAAACGCGCTGTCCCGCCAGCAGGTGCAAGAGGAGACAGAGCACAGCCGTCACGGCGCCGATAGCGGGGAGGATGAGCGGGAGAGGCCCATGGACCATGCCGGTCAGATAGAGTGGCAGGAGCGAAAAGGTGCCGGTGACGGCGCCGAGCGCCCCGGCAGTGGCCGCGCGGCCGAAGGGTGTCACGGCGCGTGCGGCGAGCCGCGCATCGACAATTCCCACGATCAGAGCCGGCAGGGCACCAAGGAGATAGGCGATTGGCAGGCCGGCCAGGATGAGGGCCGGCGTCAGCGGCGAGGCCCCGAGCGCGGCGAGCATGAGGATCGACGCGATGGGCGGTCCGATCAGCAGGAAGCTCCATGGCTGCGAGAGCCTCATATCCGCGTCCTCCCCCGGGAAGGAACGGATTAGCCGCCCGCCCGATCGCTGCCGCTGTCATTTGCCGACACCCATGCCCGGAAGGCCGAGGCCGAGGCAGAAGGTGTTGCTGCGCTTGGCCCGCCAGACGCAGGCTTCTCCGCCGCCATAATCGGCGGCATAGCCGGCCGAGAAGATGCCCTCGCCGCTGGGATTACGGGCCGTGACATTGCCGCCTTCGCTCCTGTCGCTCTTCGAAATCGAGGCGACAGGGGCGCCGGCCGCGTTGTAGGCGACCACGGCGCGGTCGGCACCGACGAGCCCCGCGCCCACGGTTCCATCAGCCGCGAAGGCGTGGACGATGCCGCCCCGCGCGCTGTCCACGGCCAGAGCCGCCTTGTTCTTGGTGCCGTCGCCCACATAGAGAATTCCCGTCCCCGGGGTGCCGGGATTCTCACCGCCCGCGACAATCGCGTTGCCGCCATCGCCGAAGATGCGCAGCGCGACCGGCTTGCCGGCGATCTTGCCGAGGCCTGCGACCGGCTTGTCGCTCTTGGCGAGCGTCAGGCCGAACGACGTATCGCCCGTGGCGACCTCGACATCGCCGCCCGCGCTGCGAAGGTGCAGCCCGCTCGACGTGGCGCTGGTCTCCAGCCGCAATTGCGTCTGCTCGGAGGACTGGATGCCGATGAAGCCTTTGCCGTCGCCGCTGTCGAGGAGCACCGTCCCGGCGCCCGGGGCCGCCACCGTCAGCGAGGCGGATGACCCGGCAAAGGTCAGGCTGGCGCGGCCGCTGCCCTCGGTTCCCTGGAACACGGCATGGCCGTTGGGGTCGACCTGCAGCACGACCTTGCCGCCGTCGCCGATCACCTTGAACGGCGCCTTGTAGGTGCTCCGCTGCTTGTCGAGCGCATCGAGCCTGGCCTCGATCTGCGCGAATTTCTCGGTGACGGCGGCATTCTGCTGGACGGCCTGCCTGTTGGCCTCATCAAGGGCGGTCTGCAGTTCCTTCACCTTCGTCTTCAGGAACTGGACGTCGATGTCCTTCTTGGCATTTTCCTCCTGCAGCGCCTTCACATCGGCCTTGAGCTGCTTGGTATCGCTCAGGGCATCGGCAACACCTTTGGAGAGGTTATAGACCAGCCCTTCGGCGCCGGTGATCAGGAGGCCGCCGGGCGTCGCCAGCGC
>JAEYXI010000249.1 GCA_023428515.1 Pseudomonadota bacterium
CTCGGAGGGCATCGTCTTGAACGCCTCGCGTTCGTCGAGCGGGACAGGCGCACGGCGGCGGATGCGCAGGAGCGTGAAGCCGACGATAGCGAAATGCGCGAGCGCGGTCGCCAGGAACAGGCTTTCCGGCCGTAGGGAGCCCATCAGCGCCGCACCGATGACCGGACCGATCATCGTGCCGAAGCCGTAGAGCAGTAGCAGTCCGCCCGACACCTTCACGAAATCCTCCGATTTCGCATGGTCGTTGGCATGCGCGACCGCCAGCGAATAGAGCGTGTAGGCGAAGGCGCCATAGGCCGCGGTCATGGCGATGACGAAAGCGCCCGAACGCGGCGAGGCGATGAAGATGAGCACGGCGACGACGGCGCAGGCGAGCGAAGCGCCGATCAGCACGTAGCGGCGGTCCGTCTTGTCGGAAAGTCGACCGACCGGCATCTGCATGGCAGCGCCGGCGACCATGACGAGGCTCATCATCAGGGCGATCTCGGGGGTCGAAATGCCGATTCTCGCGCCGTAGACCGCGCCGAGCGTGCCCCAGGCGCCGTTGGCGATGCCGATGAGCAGACAGGCCCCCGCCGACACAGGCGAGGTGGCGTAGAGGCCTTTCAAGTCGAGCGACACGTCCTGCAGCGGTTTCGGGTGGGCGGCGGTGGAGACGGCGGTGGGCAGCAAGGCCAGGCAGAAGAATATGCCGGTGACCATGAAAAGCGATTCCGTGCCGACGTCGCCGGCCGCGACGATCATCTGTCCCGCCATGATCGAGGCGTAGGTGACCATCATGTAGAGGCCGAAGACGGTGCCGCGATTCTCGTTGGTGGCGCGTTCGTTGAGCCAGCTTTCGATGACCATGAAGCATCCGGCCATGGCGAAGCCGGTGAAGGCGCGCAGCACGATCCAGAAAAATTCGTCGATGAGCAGTCCGGTCAGCAGAGCGATGATCGCGCCGGACGCGGCGAAGACGCCGAAGGCGCGCACATGGCCGGCGCGGCGCACGATGCGCGGCGCGAAATAGCAGCCGGCGACGAAGCCGCCTGCCCATGCCGTGCCCATCAGGCCGAGCGCCGCGGTGGAAAATCCTTCGAGCTGACCCCGCAGCGGCAGCAGCAGGCCGTGCAGGCCAGATGCGGCGAGCAGGAAGGCTGTGCCGCGCAGGAGAGACATGATCGGGTGGAAATTGGGGAAAAACCAGTTCCCGGGCGGCGTCATGCGTTATTCCTCTCGCGGACCGGAATCAGAATTTCGAATGTGGGCTTTTCGACGACACCCGTGATATCCGGGTCAAGTCCGGCGGAAAAGCGCTTCGGCGGCGGTTTTGGTGGCCCCTTTCGCCTGCAGTTCCGCTTCCAGCCTGTCGATCTCGGCCTTGAGCAGCGCGACGCGCTCTTTCAGATCCCCGACGGAGAGGAGCGACAGATCCTGCCCGATCTCGTGCGGCTTCGGTTTCTTCAGCGGCTCGTCGTCGAAAAGCGCCATGGTCTCCTCCGCTTTGCATGGTCGGCTACAGAGCATACATAGGCGGAGCGCAAGCACCAACCAGTGAGCATTTAACTACAGAGCGCCGGCAGGCACGGAGGACAGCGACATGGCCAAGGCTTCGAGTATTCCCGCCAAGATGACGGTTGTCGCGATCTCGGAGCCCGGCGGGCCGCGTGCACTGAAGCCCGAGCAGCGCGACGTTCCGCGGCCGGGTGAAGGAGAAATCCTGATCCGGGTGCGCGCCGCCGGTGTGAACCGGCCCGATGTCCAGCAACGCAAGGGGCTCTATCCGCCGCCGCCCGGCGCTTCCGACCTGCCGGGGCTGGAGGTCGCGGGCGACGTGGCCGCCGTCGGGGCTGGGGTCATGCGCTGGCACGGCGGCGACCAGGTGACGGCGCTGACGCAAGGCGGCGGCTATGCGGAATATGTCGCGGTGCACGAAAGCAATGCGCTGCCGCTGCCGGCGGGCTTCGCCTACACCGAGGCCGCGGCGCTGCCGGAGAACTATTTCACCGTCTGGCACAATGTCTTCCAGCGCGGCGGGCTGAAGGCCGGCGAGACGCTGCTCGTGCATGGCGGCTCGTCGGGGATCGGCACCACGGCGATCCAGCTTGCCTCCGCCTTCGGAGCCCGTGTCGTCACGACGGCGGGCTCGGACGAGAAATGCGAGGCATGCCTGAAGCTCGGCGCGGACCGGGCGGTGAACTACCGGGAAGAGGATTTCGTAGAGGCGGTGAAGAAGGCGACCGACGGCAAGGGCGCCGACGTCATCCTCGACATGGTGGGCGGCGACTATGTCGTGCGCAACTATCATGCGGCGGCGGTCGAAGGCCGGATCGTGCAGATCGCGACGCAGATGGGCGCGGTGGCGAGCACCGATTTCGCCAGGCTGATGGTCAAGCGGCTGACGCATACGGGCTCGACGCTGAGGCCGCGCAGCGTCGAGTTCAAGGGCGAGATCGCTGCCGCGCTCGAGGCGCAGGTCTGGCCGCTGCTCGCCACGCGCAGGATCGCGCCGGTGATGGACATGATCTTCCCGCTGACCGAGGCCTGGCGCGCGCATGAGCGGATGGAGGAAGGCGAGCACATCGGCAAAATCATGCTGGATGTAGGGGAATAGGGGCGCGTTGCATCGTTGCCACGCCCGCCGAAGCGTCTGGCCTTTGTCAAAGAGTGCTGCTCGCCTCGGGAGCAGAAGTCGGGAAGCGGGGCACGGGACCGACGCCTCTCAAATTATATAC
>JAEYXI010000259.1 GCA_023428515.1 Pseudomonadota bacterium
GAGCGGCACGGCTACACGGCCGGTTCCAATCGCGAATTCGAGCGCCCGGCCACCCGCCGCTAGATCCGCCAGTCGGTTGACGGCAGGCTCCAACACCTCGGGCGAGAACATTCCGGTGCCGGGCGTGTCGTAGGAGTCGGCGGCCTCCGTGTCCCAGATGTCGTCATCGTGCATGACGAGCACCATGCGGCACTATCAAGTTATATGTCCAGTTATACGCCTGACGCGAGCGGCTTCCCGCCAAGCTTCAGTGCTCGACCGGTCCGCCGGCCTTCTTCCAGGCGGCGATACCGCCCTCGATATGGCAGGCGGAGCCGATGCCGGCTTCGTGCGCAGCTGTCACCGCCATGGCCGAACGTTCCCCGAAGGCACAGAAGAAGGCGAGCTTCTGCATCGAGCCTAGCTGATGGAGCAGG
Organism: Pseudomonadota bacterium; assembly: GCA_023428515.1. Next base: position 417 of record JAEYXI010000259.1, read on the forward strand.
CCGCCCGGTTTCACGTTGTCCTCGATCTCGGTATAGGGGAGATGCAGCGCGCCGGGGATGGTGCCGTGGCGCTCGCGTTCGTTCTTCTCCCTGAGGTCGATCAGCGCCACGTCCGGCCGGCCGAGCAGGTTCAGCGCAGCATCCGCCTTCATGGCCCAGCCCTTCTGAGCCACCTCTTCCTGGTGCAGGCCGATATGCATGTTGGCCGGCACCGCCACGTCCATCATCTTCGGGTTGGGCAGGTTGAGGTTATTCATCAGCTCCACATAGGCATCCATCGACGGCACCTGCAGGCGTGGATTGTTGCGCCTCTCCTCGCCGATCGTGCTTACCGTATCGCCCTTGTAGTCATGCGCCGGGAACACCATCGTGTCGTCGTGCAGCTTCAAGAGCCGGTTGAAGATCGAATCGTATTGCTGGCGCGGATCGCCGTTCTGGAAATCGGTACGGCCGGTGCCGCGGATGAGTAGCGTATCACCGGTAAAGACCCTGTCCTCCATGGCGAAGGAATAGGAATCGTCGGTGTGGCCCGGCGTATAGATGACGTCGAGGCCGACCCCCTCGATCGACAGCCGGTCGCCGTCGGCAAGCCGCATCGACACCACGTCGGCCTTGGTCTGCTCGCCCATCGCGGTGATGCAGTGCGTGCGGTCGCGCAGTTCCGCGAGCCCGGTTATGTGATCAGCGTGGAGATGCGTGTCGACCGCCTTGACCAGCCTGAGATCGAGCTCGTTGAGCAGCTTGATGTAGCGGTCGACCTTCTCCAGCACCGGATCGATGATCAGCGCCTCGGCGCCGCGCCGGCTGGCGATCAGATAGCTGTAGGTGCTGGACGTGGAATCGAAGAGTTGGCGAAAGATCATGGTTTGCGTCCCGTCAGCCACCGCTTTGTGGTCGACGGGAGACTAGCATGTTTCGGGCTGGGGAAAGCCCCGGATTTTCAGTTCGGCTGCGGCACGATGCGGATATAAGGTCGCGGCGACTTCCAGCCATCGGGATACTGCTTCTTGGCGTCGTCGTCCGAGACGGAGCCCAGGATGATGACGTCGTCGCCCTGCTTCCAGTCGACCGGCGTCGCCACCTTGTGCTTTGCGGTGAGTTGAAGCGAATCGATCGTGCGCAGGATCTCGTCGAAGTTGCGTCCCGTGCTCATCGGATAGATGAGCGCCAGCTTGATCTTCTTGTCCGGGCCGACGACGAAGACGGCGCGCACCGTCGCGTTGTCGGCAGGTGTGCGGCCGTCCGACGTGCCGGCCGTGTCGGCGGGCAGCATGCCGTAGAGCTTCGACACTTTTAGCTCGGTGTCGCCGATCATCGGGTAATTCGGGGCCGTTCCCTGCGTTTCGGCGATGTCGATCGACCACCTCTTGTGGTTCTCCACAGGATCGACCGAAAGGCCGATCACCTTGACGCCGCGTTTCTCGAATTCGGGCTTCAGCGCGGCCATGCGGCCGAGTTCCGTGGTGCAGACCGGCGTGAAATCCTTGGGATGCGAGAACAGCACGCCCCAGCTGTCGCCCAGCCATTCATGGAAACGGATCGGACCTTCGGTCGTGTTAGCCTCGAAATCCGGTGCGGTATCGTTGATCGTCAGTGCCATCCTTGCCTCCTTCGCCTGAATACACGATTGCGCCTCAGCCCCCAGCAGGCGATCGGACGTGGCGCGAGCCGTTTTTGTTGGTTCGCCCTATGGGCACGGGAGACCCGCCGCCGAATGGCACAGCCTCCCCAAGGCACTCTAGGACAGCGCTCGTGCCGTGGGCAAGCGCGGCCATTCCGGCCCGGCCCCGTCAGGAGGCATGGAGCCTTCTCTTCGCCGCTTCAGGCGGAATTTCTTTGCTCTGGCTGCCGGTGACGGCTGCTGCGGTACGGTCAACTCCTATGGAGCCTGAGCGGTGAGGTCTTTGTGCGCGAGATCACGCCTTTGGCCTCCAGGTCGAGTTGAACGGCCTTCATCCACCAGCCCGACTTGGCACCGTCAGGAAACAAATCCTGGGGCAGATGCGCCAACACGCGGTCCTGTATCTCCGCGACCGTCAGACCGGCAACGCCTTCGGCAGAACGGCCAGCACCGCCTTCTTCATCGCCTCGTATTTTGCGGGGTCGGCGGAGTACGTCTTTCCGGGCTGCAGGACGTTCTCGATCTTGATCTTTGCGGCCGACTTGCTCATGCGTCGTTCTCCCCTGTTGTCCTCAGAGGACGTACGCTAGGCCTGCATTCCGACAGGCATTCGAAGATTTCCACCCGGCCATTGCTGGCCCTTCCGGTTGACCTGTCTGCACCTTGCCCTCAGCATGCGCGGCTGGAATGCGGTGGACAAACAGAACTGACAGGAGCGACCCCATGAATCTCAGCGGCAAGGCGACCATCGTGACCGGCGGCGCAAGCGGCATCGGCTATGCGATCGCGGAGCGTTTCGTGGCGGAAGGGGCCAAGGTGATGATCGCCGACATCGATGAGGCGCGTGGGGCCAAGGCCGTCGCCGATCTGTCGAAAAAGGGGGACATTCGGTTTCAAAAAGCCAATGTCGCCAGCAGCGCCGACGTGGAAGGCCTGGCCGCCGCCGCAATCGCCGCCTTCGGCCGCATCGACGTGCTGGTCAACAATGCCGGCATCGTGCATGCCGCCGACTTCCTCGACCTCGAGGAACAGGATTTCGACCGCGTGCTCGGCGTGAACCTCAAGGGCTCGTTCCTCACCGGTCAGGCGGTGGCGCGCCACATGGTCGAGCGGGTCAAGGCTGGTGAAAAGCCGGGTTCCATCGTCAACATGTCGTCGGTGAACGCGGTCTTCGCCATCGCCAACCAGGTGCCCTATTCGATCTCCAAGGGCGGCGTCAGCCAACTGACAAAAGTCATGTCATTGGGGCTCGCGCCTTATGGCATCCGCGTCAACGCGATCGGCCCCGGCTCGATCATGACCGAGATGCTGGCCAGCGTGAACGACGATCCCGCGGCGAAGAACCGGATTCTATCGCGCACGCCGCTCGGCCGAATCGGTGAACCGGCTGAAATTGCCGCAATTGCGGCCTTTTTGGCCTCCGACGAGGCCAGCTACGTCACCGGCCAGACCATCTACGCCGACGGCGGACGCCTGCCTTTGAACTATGTCGTGCCCGTGAAAGGCTGAGTTTCCCGCGGTTCCGGAAACCACCCGAAAAAAGACGGCAGGCTCCTGACGGACTGCTGTCAGGAGGGGTGTGCGATAGTGCCTCCATCAAAGAAGGAGGATTGTCATGACCCCGATCGCACCGAGAATCTATCACACCGTCCGCACCTACGCCGGCAGGCTGAAGGCCATGCATGATGATTTCCGCATGGCGCATTTCATGTATTCTCTGCCGGAAGATCTGCGCAAGGACATCGGCTGGCCCGATTTTGAGGGCGACCGCTGCACCCGGGGGCGCTGAAGCAACGGAAGTGGAGAAGGTAATGATCGTCGAAAAGAAGATCGGATTCATCTTCATCGAGGGCTTCGCCGACTGGGAATTCGGCATACTCTCGGCTTCGGCGGTTGAATGGTTCAGCGCAAAAGCCTTCTCGATAACGCCCGACGGCAAGCCGGTGAAGTCGATGAGCGGCTTCCGCCTTACGCCGGACCGCAGCGCCGCTCCGGACAGGAACGCCGATCTCGACGCCGTCGTCGTCGTCGGTTCCGACAATTGGGCGGGCAGGAACCCCCCGGA
>JAEYXI010000273.1 GCA_023428515.1 Pseudomonadota bacterium
GGTCGGCCACAATCCGGGGCTGGAAGATCTTGCAAAGGCTTTGGCGGGCGAAGACTCCGATAGCGACGCGCTGAAGCGGATGGGCGAAAAATTCCCGACCGCGGGGCTCGCCCGTTTCAAGGTCGACGGTCCGTGGGCGGAACTCGACGCCGGGGCGGCCAGGCTCAGCCATTTCCTCCGGCCAAAGTATCTGGGATAGGGCGTCTTCAGGCCGCCCTCACCCAGACCTTGTTGTCGTGTACGGCCGCACCGCCATAGGGCGCGGGCGCGTCGGCGCCGGTGAGCACGTTGATGCCCTCGCCGCGCTCATGCGCGTCGTTCGGCCAGAGGCCTTCGGCGATGACGACGCCGGGCTTGATGCCGTCGAAGAGCTTTGCGTGCAGCACGACCTCGCCGCGCCGATTGCCGATCTCGACGCGGTCGCCATTGGCGAGCCCGAGCTTCAAGGCATCGTCGGGATGGACGAGCAATTCCGGCCGGCCGCCTTCCTTGACCCTGGACGCCTGCGTCTCGGCAAAGCTGGAGTTGAGGAAGCTGCGCGCCGGCGAAGTCGCGAGACGGAACGGATGCTCCTCGTCCGCGACCTCGATCAGGTCGACGTGGTCGGGAAACTCCGGAAGCCGGTCGTAGGGGCCGAAGGCGATGCCCATGTTCTTCGGCGGCTTGTTCGGAGCAGCGCCGCCCGCCCATTGCGGCTTGAAGCGGAATTTCCCGTCGGGATGGCCAAATCCCCGAAGGAAATGCGCGGTGTCGAAATCCGGCTGCACGTCCAGCCACTTCGCTTCCTTCAGCGAGGCGAAATCGCCATAGCCGCGCTTGCCGAGCATCAGGTCGATATGCTCGCGCTCGGTCTTGCCGAAGCCAGGCAGATGCGAGACGCCGAGGCGCCTGGCCAGTTCCTCGATGACGAAATGATTGGTGCGCGCTCCCTCCGGCGGCTCGATCAGTTTTGGGCCGAGATTGATGTGCTGGTTGCCGCCGCCGCGATAGATGTCGTCGTGCTCGAGGAACATGGTGGCGGGCAGCACGACGTCGGCGAGCTTGGCCGTGTCGGTCATGAAGTGCTCGTGCACGCAGGTGAAGAGATCGTCACGCAGGAAACCCTTCACGACCAGCCGCTGCTCCGGAGCGACGTTCACCGGATTGGTGTTCTGGATCAGCATCGCAGTGACCGGCGGCCCGCCGAAGAGTGCGTCGGGCGCGTTCACCAGAACCGGGCCGATGCGCGAGTGGTCGAGATAGCGGATATCCGGGTCGCGGTACTTCGAACCTTCGATCAGGCTCTTGTCGAGCTTGAAGATGCCGGAATTCGTATGGAACGCGCCGCCGCCCTCGTACTGCCAGCAGCCGGTGACAGCCGCGACCGACAGTGCGGCGTGCATGTTGACCGAGCCGTTGCGCTGGCGGGCAAAACCGTAGCCGAGGCGGAAGAAGGTCTTCTTCGTCGTGCCGACGAGTTTCGCGAAGGCCACGATCTCCTCGACCGACAGGCCGGTGATGGCCGACGCCCATTCCGGCGTCTTGTCCTGGAGATGCGCTTCGAGCCCTTTGGGATCGTCAGTGTATTTTTCGAGATAGGCGCGGTCGGCGAGCCCGTCGCGGAAGAGCACATGCATCACCGCGCAGGCGAGCGCGCCGTCGGTGCCGGGCTTCAGGATCAGGCCGATGTCGGCCTGCTTCATCGTCGCGTTGTCATAGATGTCGATGACGACGATCTTCGCCCCGCGCTCCTTGCGGGCGCGCACGGCGTGGGTCATCACGTTGACCTGGGTGGCGACGGCGTTGGTGCCCCAGATGACGACGCAATCCGACTTCGCCATCTCCCTGGGATCGGAGCCGTGGAGCGCCCCTGCCCCCATGTACCAGCCGGTCCAGGCGAGGTTGGTGCAGATCGAGCCGAAGAAGCCGGAATATTTTTTCGCGTGGCGCAGCCGCTCGATGCCGTCGCGCTGCACCAGACCCATCGTGCCGGCGTAGAAATACGGCCAGACCGTCTCGCTGCCGAGTTTTTCCTCGGCCGCGACGAATTTTTCGGCCACGAGATCGAGCGCGGCCTCCCAGCTCGCCTCCTTCCACTGGCCGTCGCCCTTGGCGCCCGAGCGCACCAGCGGCTTCAGCAGGCGGTCGGGATGGTGGACGCGGTCTGCATAACGCGCGACCTTGGCGCAGATGACGCCCGCCGTGTAGCTGTTCGCTTTGTCGCCGTGGATGCGGCCGATGCGGGTGTCGGAAAGCAGCTCGACATCGAGCGCGCAGGTCGAGGGACAATCGTGCGGACAGGCCGAATGGCCGATCTTCACGCGGTCCCGGCCCTTGGCTTGCTGAATGCTGGCGTGCTGGTTCATGGGGAGTGTTTAGCCGGAATCCTTCCCGGCGTGTAGGGCCACACGCAATGGCGGGGTGGGCAGTAGGGGAATAGGGGGTTAGGGCAGTAGGGCGGTAGATGGACGCGCGAAAGCGCGCGGCGGGTTCGACGCCGCGAGCGGTTTTTCCAGAAAAAAGGCGGCGTGAAGTCATGACGTGTCGGGATGCTCCAGCACGTCGAAGGCGAGGCCGTGGAGGTCGTTCAGGATTTCGTGCACCTCATGGGTGCGCCGCCTGGCGGGCTGCTGGCCCGGCGGACGGCCGGGACGCAACGGCCAGATGCGGCGGGTGCGGCGCGCGTGCTGGTTTTTGTCTTGCGCGCCTGCGGCGTCGTGTTTCTTGTCTTGCGCGCCTGCGGCGTCGTGTTTCTTGTTTTGCGCGCCTGCGGCGTCGCGGCGGCGCGCGGCTCGCCAGCGGGCGAAGCGCCTGGCCTGTCGCGGCAGGTCGTCCAGCGCCGCGCCGAGCGCCTGGAGGCGGAG
>JAEYXI010000301.1 GCA_023428515.1 Pseudomonadota bacterium
ATCAAGCGCTGCTCCTGCTCGATAGACGTGATCGCCTCGATCATTCCCTATTCCAAATATGAAAGCGCCGAGACGTTTCGCCGGATGGCGCTGACGACAGGTGAAGCCAGCGGACTGTTCCGCGAGACCGCGCCCGCTAGGGCTGCGGGCTCCGATCTACGACGCGCGCAGGCGGAAGCGGATATACGCTGCTTCTGATTCGACCGGCCGGCGCGAAGGCGGGTTTCTCGTAGCTCCCGTCAGCGCCATTTCTCAAGCGACGTCAGGAAACCTCTGGTGGAAGGATCGCAGCAGATCCTCCATCACTTGAGGGCTACGATTCTGACGCGGCAGCCGCACGTCGAACACGCCGACTACATGCGCCGGCCGCGACGAGAGCACGACGATGCGGTCGGACAGCATCAGCGCCTCGCGCAGATTGTGCGTCACCATCAGGGCGGTGGTCGGCTGCGCGGACCATACCGACAGCAGCAGATGACGTAGCCGCTCGGCGGTCTTCTCGTCGAGCGAGACGAAGGGCTCGTCCAGGAAAAGCATCGCCGGCCTTGTCGCGAAAGCTCTGGCGAGCGCCACGCGTCGGGCAAGGCCAAGCGAAAGCTCCGCCGGAAACAATGTACGGACATCGGCGAGGCCGAGGCTGTCGAACAGCGGATCGAGATCGGCGCCGGCCCTCTCATGTTGCGGCAGGGCAAGGCGGACATTCTGCTCGACCGTCCGCCAGGGCAGCAGGATAGGCTCCTGGAACACTGCCGCTACACCGTCCTCGCCGCTTCCTGGGAGTTGGAAGGAACCGGAAAAATCCTTGTCGAGACCGAGCAGGATGCGAAGCGTCGTCGTCTTGCCGCATCCGGACGGTCCAAGCAGGCAGGCAAACTCGCCCTGGCGAACCTCGAATGACAGGTCCCGCAGCGCCGCGAGGGAAACGCCTTCCGCGGACCTGAACGTCTTTTCGGCGATGTCGACCCTAAGCGGGGCGCTGACGCCAACGGGATGCATGTCGTTCAAGGGGTTGCACCAGAAGGAGTTCGATAAAGAGCATGATCGCCACGAAGGCCAGCGTATAGGCAAGGATCGCGGCGACGTCGAAGAGCTGGAAATTGAGATGTATCTGGAAGCCGACGCCGTTCGAGCGGCCGAGCAGTTCGACCACCAGGACGATCTTCCAGATGAGCGCGATGCCTGAGCGCGACGCCGCGGCGAAGTAGGGCTGCAGCTGCGGCAGGAGCACATGGCGGATGCGGTCGAATGCGCTGAAGCGGTAGACCGCCGCCATTTCCTGATAGCGCGGGTCGAGGGCCCTGGCGCCCTCGCGCATCGTCACCACGACGTTGGGGATCTTGTTCACGGCGACCGCTCCGATCGCTGCCGCTTCGGTGAGGCCGAACCAGATATAGGCGAGCACGATGATGACCAAAGCGGGGATATTGAGGAACAGGATGACCCAAGGGTTGAAGAAACGGTCGGCGCGGCGATTGATGCCAAGCAGGATACCGATGACGGACCCGATCACCATGGCGAGCACGTAAGCCGCTACGACCCGGGCGAGCGTGACGCCGAGATTGAAGAACAGCTCGCCGTTCGCGGCCTCCCTGACCAGCACCTGCCAGACCATGGCGGGCGAGGGGAGCGCACGGCTCGGCCATGCGTGCGCCGCCAGCGCCCACAGAAGGCAGAACCCGAGCAGGGATGCCGCCACGGTCGCCGCAGGCGCCAGGAACGGCGCGAGGCCTCCCGGGCGAGGAGCTTGTGCACGCAAGGTCTTTCGCCCGGCTTCCTCAGCCGTCATCGGCGAGGCCTCGCCAGAACGTGCCCGGCGCCATCTCCGGCGCGCTGCCGACCAGCTTCTCGCCTCCGATCTCGGCGAGCACGCGGTAGAGCTTGGCTGCGTCGGCCTCTTCCTCCGCGATGGGCCGGCGCGGAATGCCCTCGCGATAGCGGTCGCGCAGCTTCTCCAGTTCCGCGCCTTCGGCGCGCACCAGCGGCGCCAGGCGCAGCCACTCGTCGTCCGACTTGGCAAGCACGTCCTTGGCCTGAGCGGATGCCTTCACCAGACCCCTTGCAGCATCGGGATTTTCGTCCGCCCAGGCGTCGTGGAAGACATAGCCGATCGCCGAGACCGGTCCAGAAGCGCCGAGCGCCGTGGCGGCTTCGCTTGCGCCGGTTACGCGACGAAATCCGTTGGCCTCGAGCCGGGCGCAAAAATGCCAGAAGTTCAGCACGGCATCGAGTTCATCCTGCATCGCCTTCTCGGACATCAGCGGCGGCGCGCCAAAGACGATCTCGTTTTCGGCCGAGAGATCGAGGCCATGATCACGTCGTGCAAGCGCCTGGATCAGCAGCCAGCTCTTATCCAGAGGCCCACCGGCGACACCGATCTTCTTGTCCCTGAGGTCGGCGATCGTCCGTATGGGAGATTCCTCCTTGGCCATGATCGCGCCGACGGCGGTCGAATAGGGCGCGAGCGTAAGATCGGCGCCTTCGGAACGTAGGCGAGAAACCCACAACCAGTCGGTCACGATCACGTCAACTTCGCCGGCCTGCAGCGCTACGTTGGTCGCATCTTCGCCGGCAAAGTAGACGACGTCGAGATCGATGCCGTTGGCGGCGTCGAGCCCATGATGCTTCAGCGTATCGAGTTCCCAGCTCACCGTGCCGAATTTCAGCGTGCCGATGCGGACCTTGGCGGCTGCAAGCGCCCGGCCGGCAGGCAGCGTCGCGCTCAAGGCCGCGAGTGCGGCAAGCCGCATCGTGTCTCGTCTCGAAATCGTGATGGCTTTTCCTCCCATGACCCGCTGGATGCTCAGATGTCCCGCTCTTTATCGGGATATGCGCATCTCCAGCGTACGACCTTGTGGGCCGGATGTTCCGAAGTCCACTTGGCGATCTCCGGCGGCGCCAGGAACATGCATTGGGTGAGCGAGCCGCGGCTCTCGAAATAGAGATGCTCGGTCCGGCATTTCTGAGGGTCCGCCAAGAGGCAGACCGTGAGAATGAGGTCGATGAAACCCATTTCGGCACCCCGCTGTCGCCCTTGGACATCCAGCCTGCCCGGCAGCGCCGAGCCTTCGCTGGTTCGAGATTTTCTGCTGGTGCCCGAGCAGAAAACGAAGCGAAAGGCTACGCGTACGCCCCGGAGAGGTCAACAATAAGGCCGGCGCGACGCGGTGCGGCATATGGGTCTTAGGCCGTTCGTATGGTTGACATTCACAGTTCGCCGTCTAGCTTCGCTGACACGCCTGTGCCGGGAGGCAGAACATCGGCACAGGCAAGATCGCTCAGGGCACCGTGACGATCCAATGAGGAATATCATGCGCTTCACTGCGTTTTTTGCAGCCCTGACCTTCGTACCGCTGGTCGCCGGTCAGGCTGCGGCACAGGATGCGGCGGCTGGTGAGAAGGTCTTTGCCAAATGCAAGGCCTGCCACGTCGCCGACGAGGACAAGAACAAGATCGGACCTTCGCTGATGGGCGTCATCGGCAAGACGGCAGGAACCCATGCCGGCTTCAAATATTCCAAGGCCATGGTCGACGCCGGGGCGGGCGGTCTCGTGTGGGACGAGGCCACCTTGACGACCTACCTGCATGACCCGAAGGCGATGGTGAAGGGCACGAAAATGGCGTTCGTCGGCCTGAAGAAGGATGACGAGATCGCCAACGTGATCGCCTATCTGAAGCAATTCTCCCAATAATAAATCAAAGCGTTTCCTTCTCCCTGCTTGCGGGGAGAAGGACGCAACCCGACGCTTATGCGGCCTTCTCCAGAGCTCCATCTGCGGCCGTACGTATGGCGTCGATGTTCTGGCGGTAGGCGGCCTCGCCATTACCTTTGAAGATTGCCGAGCCGGCGACCAGCACGTCAGCGCCCGCGGCGCAGACCAGCGGCGCCGTCTCCGGCGTCACGCCACCGTCGATCTCGATGTGGATCGGCCGCCGGCCGACCAGCGCCTTTATCCGCTTCACCTTGTCGACCACCGCCGGGATGAATGCCTGGCCGCCGAAACCGGGGTTCACTGTCATCAGCAGGATGAGATCCAGGCGGTCGAGCACATATTCGATGGCGCTTTCCGGCGTCGCCGGATTGAGCGAGACGCCGGCCTTCTTGCCGAGGCTCTTGATCGTCTGCAGCGAGCGGTCGAGATGCGGCCCGGCCTCGGCATGCACGGTGATGATGTCCGAGCCGGCTTCGGCGAAGGCGGCCAGGTAGGGGTCGGCTGGCGCGATCATCAGATGGCAGTCGAACACTTTTTCGGTGCGGTTGCGGATAGCCTTGATGACCGGCGGGCCGAAGGTGATGTTGGGCACGAAATGGCCGTCCATCACGTCGAGATGGATCCAGTCCGCTCCCGCCGCTGCAACGGTCTCGACCTCGTCGCCAAGCTTGGAGAAATCGGCTGACAGGATGGACGGCGCGATGATCGTCTTCGGGGTCATTTGGCTTCTCCGTTGCTCTTGCCCGCGCCCACCCAGGGCATGCCACTGGCGCTTACGTTTGCTCGGCGATCGTCTCAAGTAACCGCGCCGTCAGCCGGGTCGCCGTCGAGCTTTCCTTCCACGAAAACCCGGCTGCCTCGAATATCCTGTTCCTCGATGGTGATCAGGTCGAGCTTCGTCAGCTTTTCGCTTCGCGCGGCGAACAGGCGGTTGGCCTGCCTGAGACGTGCGCGGTCGAGTGCATTGCGGATCGAGCGGGCGTTGGAGAAATGCGACAGCTTCATCCTGAGCGGGATGTATTCCTCCAGCGCGGACGCCGCACCTTCGCTCAACCGGTAATTCTGGCCGGACAGCATGATCTCGGCGATCGCCTTCAACTCCGCCGGACTGTAGTCGGGAAAATCGAGATGGTGGGCGATGCGCGAGCGCATGCCCGGATTGCTGTCGAAGAAGCGGTCCATCTTGTTCTTGTAGCCGGCGAGGATGACGACGAGATCGTCGCGGTTGTTCTCCATGCACTGCAACAGGATCTCGATCGATTCCTGGCCGTAGTCACGCTCGTTCTCGGGTTTGTAGAGGTAGTAGGCCTCGTCGATGAACGGCACGCCGCCCATCGCCCGCTTGATCACCTCGCGCGTCTTCGGCGCGGTGTGTCCGACATACTGCCCGACCAGATCGTCGCGGGTGACCGAGACCAGATGGCCTTCACGCACATAGCCCAGCCGGTGCAGAATCTCGGCCATGCGCAGCGCCACCGTGGTCTTTCCCGTGCCGGGATTGCCGGTGAAGTTCATATGCAGCGTCGGCGTTTCCGAGGAAATCCCGAACTTGCGGCGCAGGCGGTCGACGAGCAGCAGCGCGGCGATCTCGCGGATGCGCGTCTTGACCGGCTTCAGCCCGACGAGGTCGCGGTCGAGCTTGTCGAACACGTCGTCGATGTTCGAAGCGTCGAACTCCTTCTGCAGGTCCACCGTCGCGTCGTCGCCGACGGGCGTCTGGTCGAGGGTCTTCAGCATTCTGCGCTCCTGTCTGCGAGGCGCCGTTCGCGACGCCGCGCCGGATCAACGGCACGGCGCTGCCATCTCAGCGCGGCGATCGCTCGCCTTCCGGCCGGTCGGTCGCGTACGGAACGATCGTGTAGCCCTGGCTGCGGCCGTCGCGCTCCTGGCGCAGCAGGCGGAAGCCCGGTTCTTTGGGCGGCCGGTTGACGATGAACGACATGCGCGGCGCCTCCCAGCCCTTGCTGGAATCGAAGGCGGTGACACGGATGTACATGTCGGGCAGCGCCTTGCGGCAGGCGTTGATCTCCATCAGGATTCCCGCCGGGTCCTTCAGGTCGAACATCGGATTGCCGTACATCTCCCAATAGGTGTTGCGCGGATGCGGATCGTCAGAATATTCGACGCTCACCGCCCAGTGGTTCTTCAGCGCATATTTGATCTGCGCCGAGATCTGGGCGTCGGTCAGGTCGGGCAGGAACGAGAACTGGCCCTGCGTGACCTTGTTTCCGGGATTGGTCATCATGGCTTTTTGCCTCCTTAGAAGCTCGGGGTCGCGGTGGGCACGAAATCGGCCGTATCGGTCGATTCGTAGTTGAAGGTGACGTCCTTCCAGACGGTCAGCGCCGCCTTCAGCGGCGAGCACCACTTCGCCGCCTCCTCGAGGATTTGCGGTCCTTCGCGCAGGTAGTCGCGGCCCTCGTTGCGGGCGAGGATCATGGCTTCCAGCGCGACGCGGTTGGCGGTGGCGCCGGCCGCGATGCCCATCGGGTGGCCGATGGTGCCGCCGCCGAACTGCAGCACGACGTCTTCACCGAGCAGATGGAGCAACTGGTGCATCTGGCCGGCGTGAATGCCGCCCGAGGCCACCGGCATCAGCTTGTTGAGGCTGGCCCAATGCTGCTCGAAGAACACGCCGTTCTCCAGCTTGATCGGGTTGTAGTCGTCGCGGCAGATATCGTAGTAGCCCTTCGTCGTCGCCGGATCACCTTCGAGTTTGCCGACCACCGTGCCGGCATGGATGTGGTCGACACCGGCGAGGCG
>JAEYXI010000314.1 GCA_023428515.1 Pseudomonadota bacterium
GGTAAAGGTCGATCTGTCGAAGTAAGCCTGTCCGTCGCCGTTGAAAACGAGCCGGCCGTCCGAAAGGGCGGCCGGCTTTTTTTCAGGTGTCGAACCGCGTCGGCCGGTACGCCCCACGCCAGTAAAGCAGCGCCTCGCCAACATCGTTGGTGCGCACTGCCGCCACCGAGCCCACGATGATCGAATGCGAGCCGCGGTCGATCATTTCGTCGAGCCGGCAGTCGAACACGGCGGTCGCGCCCTTCAGCAGCGACGCGCCTGTCTCCAACGTCAACCATTCGGCATCGGCGTAGCGGTCGGGACCCTTGATGCCGCCGAAGCCGGAAAAGCGCTCGGCCACCTTCTGGTGGTCGGCGGCGAGCGACGACACGCCGAAATGGCGGTAGCGCTCGATCACCGGCCATGTCGAGGACGAGCGGTTGACGCAGGCGATCACCTTGGGCGGGTTGGCCGACAGCGACACCATGGAGATGACAACGAGCCCGGTGCGGTCGTCGCCAACGCCAGCGGTGATGACGCTCACATTGCCGACGATCATGCGCATCGCCGCCCGGAAGTCGGCAACGTCGACTGTCGGTCCCTCGGAAGCGTCGCCCATATCGTTCTCCTTTATGCGGCGGCCGCCGAAGCCGGCTGCACGATCCCGACACCACGCTCTTCCAGCAACGGCAGCACGTTGTCACGGAAGTACGGGAACTCCTCGACATAGTCCACGAAGGAAAGAGTCGTGCCGCGGAAACCGGCCGCGTGCAGCGAGGCGATGCCCTCCGCCACCTGCTCCGGCGTGCCGGTGAGCGGGAAGCCGCCATGGCCCGCCGCCATGCGGTCGCGGATCAGCGCCAGGAGGTCGTGCGGGAAGGACTGGGCATGCGCGAATTGCAGCCGCACCAGATTGTCCACCGCCTCCCAGTCGGCATTGGTCTGGCCGAAATGCTGCAGATAATCCTTCGCCTCCTTCTCGGTCGGGCGGCAAACCACATGGCTGAAGGTTAGCACGTCGATGTCGCGGCCTACGGCTTTGCCCTGCGCCTTGAGCGCCGCGATCTCTTCGCCGGAGCGCGAGAGATCGATCGCTGGCGTGAACAGGAAGTCGGCGTTGCGTACCGCGAATTCGCGCCCCTGCGCCGAGCCGGCAGCGTTGAGGATCGGCAACGGCGCGGACGGACGCGGGTCTCCGAGCACTTTCTTGAGCTGGAAATACTTTCCGTCCCAGTCGAAAGCCTCTTCACGGCTCCACAGCGCCTTGACGATGTCGAACCATTCCTGGGCGTAGCCGTAGCGCGTCTCATGGTCGTCGGGCAGGGTCAGACCCAGCGCCTCATATTCCGGCTTGTTCCAGCCGGCGACGATGTTGAGGCCGATGCGGCCGCCGCTGATCTGGTCGATCGTGGCGAGCTGCTTGGCGACGACAACAGGATGGTTGGCTGCCGTATGGGTCGTGGCGAAGACGGTGATGTCGTTGGTGTGCGCCAGCAGCCCGGCAGCCCAGGTGATCGTCTCCAGCACGCTGCCGTGAAAATTCGTCTCGCCTCCATAACCGATCCAGCGCGCGATCGGCAGCATGAAGTCGATGCCGGCGGCGTCGAGCAGTTTGGCGAGCTTCAGATTGTTGTCCCAGGAGCTTTTCCAGCGCTCCGGCAGTTTGGTGACGGTCATGCCGCCCGAGCAGTTGGACGCGAACGTGCCAAGCAGGAACTGGTCGCGATTGAACATGCGGTTGCGTGGCGAAACCATCGCACTCTCCTCCAGTGATGAACCCCGGTTTATGTTTAATTTTATGATAGAAAGTCTATTTTAAAATCGAAGTGGACGCAAGCGGGACGCTGATGCAGTTTCGCGGCGGAGGAATTCGCATGCCCAACCGCAAGCAGCCCGACGCACCGAAGTCGCTCGACCGCTCCTGGCATCTCGCCCGGACACCGGAGGAGATGGACGTCGCCGACATCGAGTATGCTTTGATCCGCTGCTTCGAGGCGTTCGGGCACTGGCAGGCCGCGTGCCTGGGTTCGGTCGTCGAGTTCTCCGCGAGCGGGCCGGAAAACGCGCTTCTCCACATGATCCGCGCCAACGACCGGCCAAAGAGCGTGCGCGACCTCGCGCATATGGCGAACCGCCAGGACGTGCCGAACATCCAGTACAGCCTGCGCAAGCTGATCAAGGGCGGGCTCGTGGAAAAGAGCGGCAGCGGACGTTCCGGCGTCACCTATGAGACGACCGAGCTCGGCCGCGACGTCTGCGACCGCTATGCCGATGTGCGCGCCGAGCTGCTCATCGATTCAGTCGCGCGCCTGCCGGAACTGGCAAAGCGGCTGCCGGATGCCGCACACGCGCTCGACCTGATGACCGGCATCTACGAACAGGCCGCGCGCGAGGCGGCGACACACAGGCACAGGCCGGGCTTCGGCGCGGAGCCGCCGGCCGGGACGGCAAAAGGGACATCGCGGAGGAGGACGTGAACATGCAGAATCTTGGCGCGGTGCGGATCGCCGCCATCCTGATGCTGGGGGCGCTGGTGTCCCCTACGCTGGCCGAAGAAGCGCCTTCGGGCATCAAGCGCACGCCGCTGCAATCGATCGATTTTCCTGAGGGGTACAAGACCGTGACGGGCCTCGCGGAAGTCCTGCCCGGCCACGCCTCCGGAATGCACACGCATCCGGGCATCGAGACCGGCTACGTGCTCGACGGCGAGGTGCTGATGATCGTCGAAGGCCAACCCGACCGGAAGCTGAAGGCGGGCGATTCTTTCGTCATCCCGCCCGGCGCGAAGCACGATGTGAAGAGCGTCGGGACGGTGCCGGCAAAGGCGATCAGCGTGTTCGTCATTGACAAGTCAAAGCCGTTGGCGAGCCCTGCGAAGTAGGGGGCGAAGCCGCCCTACCCTCTGTATCCCGCCTGCCTCAGCAGCGGCAGCACGCGGTCGCAGAAGAAGGGCAATTCCTGCGTGTAGTTGACGAAGGAGAGCGCGATCCCCTCGTATCCCTGAGCTGAAATCGCGATCATCTCTTCGGCGATTTTCTCGGGCGAGCCGACCAGTGGGTAGCTCCCTGCCCCGCCGGCGAAGCGCTGGCGGTAGCGGTCGTAGGCATGAGCGTCGTGCGACTGCGAGAACTCTTTCTTCCCCGCCATGTGTTGGTCGACAGCCGCGTGGTCGGCCATCGTTACCGCATAGCGGTTGTAGTAGGCCTCGGCCTCCGCATCCGTCTCGCGGCACACCACATGCGCGACCGTGTAGCAGCCGACCTCGCGCCCGACCTTCTTCGCGCGCTCGCGTATGTCCACAACGTGTTTTCCGGCCTCGCCGATTTCCGAGAAGGTGGTGAAAAGAAAATCGCAATGCGCGGCGGCGAAGTCCCTGCCTGGCCCGCCGAAGGCCGCGTTCATCGTTACCGGCCGCGGAACCTGCAGGCTCGCCGGCCGGCTTACCGCCTCCTTGAGGTGATAATACTCGCCGTCGAAATCGATCGGCTCGTCAGCCGCATAGAGTTTCTCGACGATGTCGATCCACTCTGCAGCCTGGTCGTAACCCTTCTCGACCAGCGGCGTGCCGAACATGCCGAACTCCTTGGGGTTCCAGCCGCAGACGATGTTCAGACCGGCCCGGCCGCGGCTGATGTGGTCGACTGTCGCCAGAGCCTTCGCCGCATAGAGCGGATGCACCAGCGGCACATGGACCGTCATGAAGAGGCCGATGCGCTCGGTCGCCGCCGCCAGCCCCGCTGCCCAGGTGAACGTCTCGAAGGAATGCTCGCGAACGCGGTTCTTGCCGCCAAACCCCTTCCAGCGGGCGATCGGCAGGAAGAATTCCAGCCCGGCCCGGTCGGCGATCTGGGCGGACGTCAGGTTGTCGTCCCACCCCGCCTGCCAGCGCTCCGGCACGTCGGTGATGGCGAGCCCGCCATCGGCGTTCGTCGAGAAGACGCCGAGCTTCAGCCGGTTGCCGCCCTTCAGCGGATGGTTCTTGATCATTCGGTCCTCCCAACCGGCTTCCACGCTACGAGCACGGCGAAATATTTCAAGCCTGAAATAG
This sequence comes from Pseudomonadota bacterium, assembly GCA_023428515.1. The sequence goes on from JAEYXI010000314.1 coordinate 4,028, forward strand.
CGCTTCGCAGCCGTCGCGTTTGCGGCTATGCCTTGTCATCCAGGTGGAGGTCGGCATGCAGGAATTCCGCGACAGGACCATCGGCAAGGCGCCGCTCATCGGCACCTTCGCCGAGATCCCACATCCCGTGGCCATCGAGGTGATGGCGCAGACCAAACCCGACTTCCTCTGCATCGATTGGGAGCACGGGCAGATCGCTCGCAACCAGATCGAGAATCTTGTCCGCGCCTCCGACATCCACCGTGTTCCCGCCATGGTGCGCGTGCCCGGCCATGCGCCGGAGGAGATCGCGGCGGCGCTGGACAGCGGCGCACAAGGCGTCCTCGTGCCGCGCGTATCCACCGCCGCGCAGGCTGCCGCCGTGGTAAAGGCCTCGCGCTATCCGCCGCAAGGGGAGCGCGGCGTCGGACC
>JAEYXI010000391.1 GCA_023428515.1 Pseudomonadota bacterium
GGCAACCTTCTGGGAGGCGATGCATTCGCTTTCCACGATGACCGCGCGCAAGCTCGGCGAGGCCGTGGATCTCAGTCAGTTCCGCCGCCTTCTAGACATCGGCGGCGGATCGGGTGCGTACGACATCGAGCTTTGCAAACAGTATGGGGAGTTGCACGCGACCGTGCTTGACCTGCCGCATGTGGCTACGATCGCCGCCGGGAAGATTGCTGAGACCGGCGTGACCGACCGCATCGTGACCGTAGGCGGCAACTTCTTCGAACAGCTTCCAAAGGATCATGACGTGCATCTGCTGTCGATGATCATGCACGATTGGGATGAGGAGAAGGACCGCGCCCTGCTCAGCCGGTCCTTCGAGGCTTTGCCGAGCGGCGGCGCAGTCGTCATCAGCGAGCTTCTCGTCAATGACGAAAAAACCGGGCCGGCCCCGGCTGCGCTGATGAGCATCAACATGCTGATTGAGACGGAAGGACGAAACTACACGTCAGCCGAATACTCGATTTGGCTCGAGGAAGCCGGATTCCGGCACATCGAGACGGTCTGGTTCGACGCACCTGCTGCGAACGGGGCGGTGATCGGTCGCAAGCCCTAGAGCCACCGGACTGAGGAAAGCATGGGCATTCTCGACATCGGATTTGGCGCCGCGCGTGTAGCTTTACAGGCGGCCAGGCGGGTGTTGCCCGCAGCATTCACGGCGTTCGTGGTGGCGATCGGATCGCTGCGTGCCGGTGCCGCCGACCGCGAGATGGTCGAACGAGGAAAATACTTGGTGACCCTCGGGAGCTGCACCGATTGCCACACGCCGGGATATTTCCTCGGCAAGCCGGATAGGACGCGTCACCTCGGCGGCTCCGATGTCGGCTTCGAGATACCGGGGAGCGGAGTCTTTTACGGCCCCAACCTCACGCCCGACCCAACGACGGGTCTCGGGCGCTGGAGCGAGAGCGATATCGTCAGAGCGATCCGGACAGCCAAGCGGCCCGACGGACGCACGCTCGCCCCGATCATGCCCTGGGCCGATTCGCGGAGCTCACCGACACTGACGCGGCGGCGATCGCTGCCTATCTCAAGAGCTTGCCGCTGGTGAGTAATAAGGTGCCTGGACCGTTCGGGCCGGGCGAGGCGCCGACTTCGTTCGTGATGAAGATCGTGCCACCGGCGAAGCATTAAGTTCGGCTCCGCGGCACCACCTCATATATTGGGCGCGTTAGCCGGCGAGATCGACGCCGAAACCGCACGAGGTGTGTTCACCGCTTTCGCACTGAAGAAAGACATCCTCGTCGGGGAGCCGGCGATTCCTGCGATGGCCAAGCCTCTCCGGTCGAACCACGAGGGGGCGAGGCAAGTTCAGCGGGGGGCTGGCCGCCGACGACTGCGCCATGGCGTTCGCCAGCGCCGGAAGCTCCCGCTGCAGCGCCCAAAAAGACTTCGCTAATGCCGCCCGTGAGCCCGTTGCGTTTGGTGAGCATGCGAGCTCCCGAGCGTACCCGTTAGGTAGCTTCGAGCACCATGTTGAGCGGCGTCTGCGCGGCCCTGCGAACGCTGCTGAACCCGCCGGAGCGGATCACTTCGGCGAGCCGCTTCTCGCCGGCCTGCGCCCCGAGCGCCAGCCCTGCCTCCTGTGCCAAAGAGGTGGGCACGCAGATCATGGTCGAGGCCGAGTAATATAACCGGCCGACCGGGTTGATGTTGTCTTCAAGCGTGTCGCCAGCCATCGGTTCGACCACCATCCACGTGCCGTCCTTCTTTAGCGCCTCGCGGATGTGCGCCGCAGCGGTCTTCGGGTCGCCCATGTCATGCAGGCAATCGAAGCAGGTGATCAGGTCGAAGTCGCGGCCGGCGAAGTCTTGGGCGCGGCCGACCTCGAAACTCACATTCGTTACCTCGTGCGCCAAGGCATGCGCGGTCGCGGCTGCAATCGAGGCGGGATGGAAGTCGTATCCCGTGAAGCGCGATTTGGGGAACGCCTGCGCCATCAGGATCGTCGATAAACCATGTCCGCATCCGACATCGGCGACATCCGCTCCGGCCTTCAGCTTGTCGACAACGCCGTCGAGAGCCGGCAGCCAATCTTGCACCAGCGCATTCACATAGCCTGGGCGAAACAGCCGCGCTACGGCGCAAAACATGCAGCCGGCCTGATCACCCCAGGCAACGCCCTTTCCCGTCTTGAAGGAGACCTGCACCTTCGGCTGGTTCTCGACCATCGCGGCGGCAGTGTCGAAGGCGCCGATCAGATTAACCGGGCTGTCGGGTTCGGCGAAGATGAAGGCCTGCTCGGGCGTCAGTGAGAAACGGCCGTTTTCGTGATGGATGTAGCCGGAGGCAGCTTGAGCAGCTAGCCATTCGCGCACGTAGCGCGACGCGCAGCCGGCTGCGGCGGCAAGCTCGTCGGCCGTAGCCGGCCCGATCCCTTTCAGCGCCTCGTAGAGGCCGAGCGAGTCGCCGATCCGCACCAGCGGCACGCTGACGGCGCCACCCAGGTCGCCGAGCACGCGGCCGACCATTTCGTTAAGCTTCGTTTCGTCGATCGGGGTCATGTGATCTGTCTCCTCTTCCGTGGAAGGCATCTGCCCCTCCAATTGTGCAGAGGATGCGGGTCGTTGCCGTCATACGCATGAGGCAGTTG
>JAEYXI010000445.1 GCA_023428515.1 Pseudomonadota bacterium
GTCTTGCACTCTTTCCAATGCCGGGGATTGCGACGACGACGTTTCTTTTCGTCGTGATCGGGCTTGCCGGCGGCAGCTACGGGCTGCTGATGGCGCATGCGCGCGCCTTCGTGCCAGCGCACCTGACCGGGCGCGGCGTGACGCTGATGAATTTTTTCTCGATCGGTGGCGTCGGTGCGATGCAGTTCGCCACTGGCGGTGTGGTCACCGCATGGTCTGTGCCTGACGATCCGGTGTCGGGCTATGTGGCGCTGTTTGCCTTCTATGCGCTGATGGTCGGGGCGGCTCTGCTGATCTACCTCCTGTCGCGCGACGCGAGACCGGAAGCCAGGAAAGCCTGAGCGTTAGGCCGAGGCTCTGGCGTTTGCGGCGATCGCCGTGGCGCGTTGCAGGAGGAGCGCGCGCTCACGTTCGTTGCGGGTCATGGCGGCGGCGCGTTCGAATTCCGCCTTGGCCTCGTCGAGGCGGCCGAGCTTTGCCAGCAGGTCGGCGCGGACGCCGGGCAGCAGGTGGTAATTCTTCAGCGCAGGTTCGTCGACGAGCTGGTCGGCGAGATCGAGGCCGGCTTGTGGCCCGAACGCCATCGACAGCGCGACGGCGCGGTTGAGCTCGATGACGGGCGAGGGGCTGAGCTGGCTGAGCGCCAGATAAAGCGCGGCGATCCTCGGCCAGTCGGTGGCGTCGGCGGTCAGCGCGCGGGCATGGCATGCGGCGATCGCGGCCTGCAAAACGTAAGGACCGCGCTGCGGTGTGAGGGCTTCCGCGCGTTCCAGCGCGGCAAGCCCGTGCTGGATGAGCAGACGATCCCATTGGCCGCGGTTCTGGTCGGCAAGCAGGACCGGCTCGCCGTCAGGGCCGGTGCGGGCCTTGAGGCGCGAAGCCTGGATTTCCATCAGGGCGACGAGGCCGTGCACTTCGGGCTCCGACGGCGTCAGCCCAGCGAGGATGCGGCCGAGGCGCATTGCCTCCTCGCAGAGCTGCGGCCTGATCCAGTCGTCGCCCGACGTTGCCGAATAGCCTTCGTTGAAGATGAGATAGAGCACGCCGAGCACGGAGGAGAGGCGTTCGGCGCGATCGGCGCCGCGGGGCACTTCGAAGGGCACGCCGGCCTCAGAAAGGGTGCGCTTGGCGCGCACGATGCGCTGGGCCACCGTCGGCTCCGGCACGAGGAAGGCGCGGGCGATCTCTTCGGTGGTCAGGCCGCCGATCAACCTCAGCGTCAGCGCGACACGCGCCTCCGGCGACAATACCGGATGGCAGGCGGTGAAGATGAGGCTCAGGAGATCGTCGCCGATGTCGTCGTCGAGCGCCGCCTCGATGTCGGGGCCGCCATGCTCCTGCTCGATCTCCATGTCGTAGCCGATCTCGCCATGCTTGCGGTCGAGCATCTTGGCGCGGCGCAGATGATCGATGGCGCGGCGCTTTCCCGTCGCCATCAGCCAGGCGGCGGGCTTGTCCGGCACGCCCTTCTCCGGCCACTGGGCAAGCGCGGTGACCAGCGCATCCTGCGCGAATTCCTCGGCAAGGCCGACATCACGCACCATGCGCGCGATCGCGGCGATGATCTTCGCCTGCTCGATCCGCCAGACGGCTTCGATGGTTCTTTGGACGCCGGTAGCCGACATGGGCTACCGGGTAGTGCATTTTGCGCCGAAAGGACAGGGGGAGGGCGGCAGGCGCGTAATACAGCAGTCATGCTCACGCTATGGTCTAAGTGACGTCATCCTCGGGCTTGTCCCGAGGATCTGCCACAAGTGAACGGTCAAATCCCGTACCCCATCCTAAGATCGCCGCCGTCCGTAGATCCTCGGGACAAGCCCGAGGATAACGGCTTAGCAAGCTACTTCTTCGCCAGCTTTTCGCTTTCCTTGCGCAGGCGCTCTTCCTGCTCGCGGATCTCCGGCGTGGCGAGGTCGCCGAAATCCTCCATCTCATAGAGGGGGCGGATCTCGATCTCCGACGGGCCGAACATCGGGTTGGGGCAACGCTTGACCCATTCGATCGCCTCTTCCATCGAGCGGACCTGCCACATCCAGTAGCCGGCGATCAGCTCCTTGGTCTCGGCGAAGGGGCCGTCGACCACGGTTCGGCTGGCGCCGTCAAACTGGACGCGCACGCCCTTCGAGCTCGGCTGCAGGCCGTCGCCGGCAAGCATGATGCCGGCCTTCACCAGTTCCTCGTTGTACTTCATCATCGCGGTGAGCAGTTCCTCGCTCGGCATCCTGCCGGCTTCGCTGTCCTCGGTCGCCTTGACGATCACCATGAAACGCATCGGTCTTCTCCTCGGGGTTTGATCTAAAATTCGAGCCCGTTCATCGGCCTCTGCAAACACGACGAGCGGGTTTTGGCGGAATCGACACGGCCTGCGAAATTTTTTGTAGGGCGCGAAATCGGCCCGCTTGACCGGCCATTGCGCCCTTGTACGCTGGCTCGTCACCGGGAAATGGGAGGGATGCCATGCCGGGAATTTTGCGCAAAACCAGCCTCGTTGCCGCCACTGCCCTGCTTTTCGGCTCGACCGCCCACGCAGACACGATCGTGCTGCGCGGGGCGCGGGTGCTCACCATGGACGACGCCAAACCGGAAGCGCAGGCGATCGCTCTGGTCGACGGCAGGATCGCGGCGGTGGGCACGGATGTCGAGGTCGAGCCGTTCTTCAAGGATGCGAAAATCTATGATCTGCCTGCTGACGCTCTGGTGCTGCCGGGTTTCCAAGATTCGCACAATCACCTGATCTGGAGTGCGGCGCAGCCCGAGGACATCAGCCTGACCGACGTTTCGGATT
>JAEYXI010000460.1 GCA_023428515.1 Pseudomonadota bacterium
CCGCCAATCTAAGCAATCGCGGGCGGGCTGCCGACGGGGTACCGCACGGCGTGATCCACATCGAGCGCAGCCGCTTCCTCTGGCGGGAGCGGCTCTATGAACGCGTGACGGTCACGAACTATTGGGGCCGCAGCCTCACCGTGCCCCTGCGCTTCGAGTTCGCCGCCGATTTCCGTGACATGTTCGAGGTGCGTGGTTCCACGCGCAGCAGGCGTGGACAGTCGCGCGAGGCGGAGGCCGCCCACCACTCAGTGCGCTTCCGCTATGAAGGGCTCGACGGGCGCGTCCGAGAATCGGCGATCACCTTTTCGGAAGCGCCGGTAGCTCTCACCTACGAAAGTGCGGACTTCGCCTTCGACGTTGCGCCGCGGGCGCGCCGCTCGATTTTCGTCGAAGTGGGTGCCGAGCCGACGGAGCCATCGCGCGAACACTTCCGCTCCTCGGCTGCGAGAGCCCGTTATGCGATGCGCTCCAAGCGTCGGCTGGGCGCCACGGTGCAGAGTTCGGGCCGCGTGTTCAATGACTGGCTCGTACGGGCGCGCGCCGACATAGCGCTGCTGACCACCGACCTCGCGACTGGCCCCGATCCCTATGCCGGCATCCCCTGGTTCTCCACCGCCTTCGGCCGTGATGGCGTCATCTCCGCCCTTCAGATGCTCTGGCTGGACCCGGGTCTGGCGCGAGGCGTGCTCACCTTCCTGGCGCGGCACCCGGCGACGGAGACGGCGCCCTTCAGCGATTCCGAACCCGGCAAGATCATGCACGAGACCCGCAAGGGCGAGATGGCGGCGCTGCGCGAACTGCCCTTCGGCCGTTATTATGGCGGCGTCGACACGACGCCGCTCTACATCTACCTCGCCACCGCTTACGCCCAGCGCATGGGCGACACGGAATTGATCGACAGCTTGTGGCCCTCGCTGCTCGCGGCCACTGCCTGGATCGAGGCTGTCGCGGCAAGATCGCCCGACGGCTTCGTCGCCTATCAGCGTGCTGCCGGCACCGGCCTCTCCAACCAGGGCTGGAAGGACAGCCACGATTCCGTCTTTCACGCCGACGGAAGCATCCCGACGGGTCCGATCGCCCTCGTCGAGGTGCAGGGCTATGTCTTCGCCGCGCTCAAAGGCATGGCCGAACTGGCCGACCAGCGTGGCGAGGAAGAGTTGGCGGCGGGCTGGGCCGAACGGGCCGAGAAGCTGCGCGCATCCGTCGAGGCCCGCTTCTGGATGGAGGACGCCGGCTGCTACTGCATCGCGATCGACGGCAATGGCGACCAGTGCGCCGTGCGTGCGTCCAATGCCGGCCATTTGCTGTTCGTCGGCCTGCCTTCCCCCGAACGCGCGGCGCGTGTGGCCGAACAACTGCTCTCCGGGCATTTCTACAGCGGCTGGGGCATACGCACACTTGCCGACGACGAACTGCTGTTCAACCCCATGTCCTATCACAACGGCTCGATCTGGCCGCACGACACTGCGATCTGCGGCGCCGGGCTGGCGCGCTACGGCGGGCGTGACGCCGTGGTGCGGCTGACCAGCAGCATGTTCGAGGCCGCCGTGCAGTTCCAGATGCGGCTGCCGGAACTCTTCTGCGGCTTCGTGCGCTCTCCGGGCGAGGCTCCCGTGGCCTATCCCGTCGCCTGCCTGCCGCAGGCCTGGTCGGCCGGCGCGCCGTTCATGCTGCTGCAGGCCTGCCTCGGCCTTCGCGTCGACGGTTGGGCCGGCGAGATCATCGTCGACCGGCCGCGGCTGCCGATCGGCATAGACAGCCTGACGGTGCGCCGCGTGAGCGTCGGCAAGGTCGCCGCCGACGTGCATTTCCGCCGCGTCGGAGATCGCGTCGCCTGTTATCTGGACCGTCAGCACGAGGGGCTGGTGCCGTTGATCGTCAGATCGTGATGGAACCATGCTGCACCGCAGCAGTTAGCCCGTGTCGCCCGCCGGCGAACAGGCGGGCCGGATCAGGAAATGACATCACAACTTTCGATGACTGCGCTCTGGTTTATCGTCCTGGGCAGCTTCGCGCTTTCGATATTCGCTTTCGTGCTGACGGTCCGGAAATCGATCCGTCGCGCCAGGCAGGTCGAGACTGGCGCCGCCGTCACCCCCTTGCGCGAAACGGAGCGCCTGACGACGGCGGACGACGCACTCGTTCAGTGGTCGCCCGAGATGCTGAGGCAGATCCTGCAGACCGAGTTGCCGGACGGTGACCTCATCGTGGTCTCCAACCGGGAGCCCTACGTGCATGAACGCGTCCACGACCGCGTTCAACTCCAGGTACCGGCGAGTGGACTGGTGTCCGCGCTCGAGCCCATCACCCGCACCTGTGCCGGCACATGGATCGCGCATGGCAGCGGCTCCGCCGACAGGGAAGTCGTCGACGCTGACAGCCGGATCGCCGTGCCGCCTTCAAACCCCGCTTATACTCTGAGGCGCGTCTGGCTGACCGAAGAGGAATACAAGGGTTATTATTCGGGCTTTGCCAACGAAGGTCTCTGGCCGCTCTGCCACATCGCTTTCACGAGGCCCACCTTCCGGGCCGCGGACTGGGAGTGCTACCAGGCCGTCAACCGCAAGTTCGCCGAGGTGGTGCTGCAGGAGGCCAAGACGGAGCGTCCGATCATCCTCGTCCAGGATTACCATTTCGCGCTCCTGCCGCGGCTGATCCGCGAGAAGCTGCCGGAAGCGGTCATCATCACCTTCTGGCATATCCCCTGGCCGAATGCGGAAGTGTTCGGCGTCTGTCCCTGGCGCGAGGAGATCCTCGACGGCCTGCTCGGCAGCTCGATCCTCGGCTTCCACATCCAGCTCCACTGCAACAATTTCCTCGACAGCGTCGACCGCTTCCTGGAGTCGCGCATCGACCGCGAGGATTCTTCGGTGTCCTCCGGCGGCAATGCCACGGCCGTGCATCCCTATCCCATCTCCATCGAATGGCCGGAAGAGAGACGGCCTTCGGCCCGGAGCGCACGTGAGCGTGTCTTCCAGAAGTTCGGCCTGCCCGCCGACATGAAGCTGGCGCTCGGCGTCGAGCGGCTCGACTACACGAAGGGCATACTCGACCGCTTCCTGGCGCTGGATGAGTTTTTCCAGCAGCATTCCGACTGGATCGGTCGCGTCGTCTTCCTGCAGATAGCCGCGCCCAGCCGCAGCGCGCTTCCCTCCTACAGCGGGCTGCACGAGGAATGCCTCAGTCTCGTTGCCGAGATCAACGAGCGTTATGGCCGCGATGGCTACCAGCCCATCGTCCTTCTCGATGAACATCACGACCAGTCGGAACTCTTCGAGCTCTACCGAGCGGCGGACCTTTGCGTCGTCTCCAGCCTGCATGACGGCATGAACCTGGTCGCCAAGGAGTTCGTCGCCGCGCGCGACGACGAGCAGGGCGTGCT
>JAEYXI010000510.1 GCA_023428515.1 Pseudomonadota bacterium
CATCCTCGGGCTTGTCCCGAGGATCCGCTGGTTGGGCCTCGATAGCGTTGGCCGTGACATGCTGCCTGATGCCGGCAGATCCTCGGGACAAGCCCGAGGATGACGGTGACCAAGTGTACACGCCGCCAAGCTCCTAAATGACCGCAGGGAAAAATCGCGAGCCGGCTTCGAACCTTTTCCCCGATATGCGCGACTGATGGTCATGAGGCGGTGAACGCCTCCGGAACAGGAGATCATCATGTCGTTCAGGACCAAACTCGTTTCCAGCGTGCTTTCGCTCAGCGTGATCGCCGGCGCCATGGCCGGCACGGTCGGCCAGTCGGAAGCCAAGAAGCTTTCCAAGGGCGAAGTCGCGGCCATTGCCGGCGTCGGCGGGCTCGTGCTTGGCCTCGGCATCGCAAACGCCAGCCGCGGGCCGTATTACGACGGCTACTACGGCAGTTCGTGGGCGGTCCATGTCGACCGCTGCTACGCCCGCTATCGCACCTACGACCACCGTAGCGACACCTATGTCGGCTACGACGGTTACCGCCATCGCTGCAGGCTCTGAGAGGAGGTGATCGGCCGTTTCCAACGCTTTCAGGGGAGGGACGTTTTGGCGTCCCTCCTTGTCCGCTTGAGGCGCCTCAAGGCGCCTTGCCACCGATCGCCTTCGTGACTTCCACCGCCGCACGCGCGACCAGCGGGCCGAAGGTCGCGGCGCGGAGCGGCGTCACACGCACCGTCGGGCCGGAGACCGAGATGCCGGCGACCGGCTCGCCGAATTCGTTGAAGATCGCCGCCGCCACGCAACGCATGCCTTCGTTGCGCTCCTCGTCGTCGATGGCGAAGCCGCGCGCCTGGCTTTCGGCCAGGTCGTTGGCGAGCGAAGCGGGGTCGGCGAGCGTCTTGTCCGTATAGGCCTCCAGCCCCTCCTTGCGCACGATCGCCGCGATACGCTCCGGCGTCAGATGCGAGAGGATCGCCTTGCCGATGCCCGATGCGTGGAAGGGACTGCGCGTGCCCGGCCGGAAGAAGGCGCGGATCGCCTGGTGCGTCTCGACCTGGCTGACGAACACGACGCAGTCGTCCTCGGCGACGCCGAGATTCGCTGTTTCGCCGGTCGCCTCCATCAGCTCCTGCATGACGGCGCGGGCGCGGTCGACGAGTTTTCGCCGGCGCAGGAAGGCAGCACCCATGCGGTAGGTGCCGACGCCGACCGACCAGAGCTGTGCCTGGCTGTCGAACTCGACCATGCCGTGGGAGGCAAGCGTGGTCAGCATGCGGTAGGCGGTGGAGGCTGCGATGCCGCTGCGTGCCGCGACCTCGCTCAGCGAGAGTGCGTCGCCCTCGGCGACAATGGCGAGGATTTTTAGCCCGCGATCCAGCGCCTGCACCGATGTGGCGTCGGCAGGAGCGTTGAAGGAGCGCGGGCGGCCGCGCTGGCGTTTTTCGACGGTTTCCATGATCGGGATTCTAGCGGATTTTTGTTACGGAAATGAAAAAGTTTTTTGAAAGTGTAAATTGGTGTGAAAAGCGAAAAACGGAAAATACTTTCAAAAACAGTGATCTGCAGTTTTTTGCTAACAAATGAAAAAATATTCTGGAAAAATTGAAAAATGGGATGAGGCCTGCGATGCTCCCGAAAGTCCAACAAAGGAGCACGATCATGGCCCGGATGCGCGCTGTCGACGCGGCGGTTCTCGTTCTCGAAAAGGAAGGCATTTCCTGCGCCTTCGGCGTGCCGGGCGCGGCGATCAACCCGTTCTACTCGGCGCTGAAGGCGCGCGGCTCGATCCGCCACATATTGGCGAGGCACGTCGAGGCGGCCTCGCATATGGCCGAAGGTTTCACCCGCGCCGCGGCAGGCAATATCGGGCTTTGCATCGGCACGTCTGGCCCGGCCGGTACCGACATGATCACCGGGCTCTATTCGGCCTCGGCGGATTCCATCCCGATCCTCTGCATCACCGGACAGGCGCCGCGCGCCAGGCTGACCAAGGAGGATTTCCAGGCGGTCGACATCGCGGCGATTGCGGCCCCCGTGACCAAGTGGGCCGTCACCGTCATGGAGCCCTACCTAGTGCCGATGGCGTTGCAGAAAGCCTTTTTCCTCATGCGCTCCGGGCGTCCGGGACCGGTCCTGATCGACCTGCCGGTCGACGTGCAGCTTGCCGAGATCGAGTTCGACATCGACGCCTACGAGCCGCTCGCCGTCCATAAGCCGGCGATGACGCGCGGCCAGGCGGAGAAGGCGCTGGCCATGCTTAACGCGGCGGAAAAACCTGTGATCGTCGCCGGCGGCGGCATCATCAACGCCGACGCGTCGGATCTTTTGATCGAGTTCGCAGAGATCACCGGCGTTCCAGTGATCCCGACGCTGATGGGCTGGGGCACGATCCCCGACGACCATCGGCTGATGGCCGGCATGTGCGGGCTGCAGACCTCGCACCGCTACGGCAACGCGACGATGCTGGAGGCGGATTTCGTGCTCGGCATCGGCAATCGCTGGGCGAACCGCCACACCGGCTCGGTCGACAACTACAGGAAGGGCAAGAAGATCGTCCATGTCGACATCGGGCCGACGCAGATCGGCCGCGTCTTCGCGCCGGACCTTGGCATCGCCTCCGATGCGGGCGCGGCGCTCAAGGTCCTGCTTGATGTCGCGACCGAGTGGAAGACGGGGGGCAAGCTCGCGGACTGGTCGGGCTGGGCGGAACAATGCCTGAAGCGCAAGAAGACGATGAAGAGGAAGACGCATTTCGACCAGGTGCCGCTGAAGCCGCAGCGCGTCTATGAGGAGATGAACAAGGCGTTCGGGCGTGACACGACCTACGTGACCACGATCGGCCTCAGCCAGATCGCCGGCGCGCAGTTCCTGCATGTCTACCGTCCGCGCAACTGGATCAATTGCGGGCAGGCGGGCCCGCTCGGCTGGACGTTGCCGGCAGCCCTCGGGGTGAGGGCGGCGCGGCCGGATGCCGACATCGTGGCGCTGTCGGGCGACTATGATTTCCAGTTCATGATCGAGGAACTGGCGGCAGGCGCGCAGCACCGGCTGCCCTACATCCATGTCGTCGTGAACAACGCCTATCTCGGGCTGATCCGCCAGGCGCAGCGCGGGTTTGCGATGGATTACGAGGTTAGCCTCGCCTTCGAGAACCAGAATCGCGCTGGCGATCCGGAGGCCGGCTACGGCGTCGACCATATCGCGGTCGCGGAGGCCATGGGCTGCAAGGCGGTGCGCGTGCACCGTCCCGAGGAGTTCGCAGGCGCCTTCAAGGAGGCGAAGCGGCTGATGAAGGAGTTTTCCGTTCCGGTCGTGCTGGAGTTCATCCTCGAGCGTGTGACCAACATTTCGATGGGTACGGAGATCGACCAGATCACGGAATTCGAGGAGCTGGCCGAGAAAAACGAGGACGCGCCGACGGCGGTCGTCCTCTTGGATTGAGGTGTTCCCGCCGTCATCCTCGGGCTTGTCCCGAGGATCTGCCATCTTCGCGAGTATGAGACCAGAAATACGAATTCGACCGCGGTCAGTCATCCTCGGGACAAGCCCGAGGATGAC
>JAEYXI010000519.1 GCA_023428515.1 Pseudomonadota bacterium
CGGCGACGCTCGGCGTCGGCGATTACGCGCACCTGCTGGCGGCGCCGGAAGTACGGGGCAGGGATTTCGTGTCCTCGGTAGCCGCGGCCTTGCCGGCATACGACATCCTCAATATACGCCCGATCCGCGACGAGACGGTCCGGCTCTGGCGCGCTTTCCTGCCTGGCCGAAGCAGCCTGCTCGACTACTCCGCTCACGCGGCCAGGCTCGTCGCGCCCTTCACCGCCTGGCGCGACAAGGCGCTGGATGGCAGCTTCGCCAGATATCTCGACCGCAAGAAGCGCCGCTTCCTGAAATCGGGCAAGGTCGAGCTGGTGCATGTAGATGGCGATTTTCGTGAGGGCATCGATCTGATCGCATCCGTCCGGGCCGGGCGGTTCGAAGATGACGTCCTGCAGAACGACTATGCGCGCAAATTCTATGCTGACGTGGCGGCGAAGGGGCCTGACATCGCCCGCATCTATCGGCTGAGGCTCGACGGCGCCGATGTCGCGCAGGCCTTCGGCCTCGTCCTCGACGGCCGCTTCTACTACCTGCTGATCGGCGCCGACTACGAGCGCTTCGGCAAGCATTCGCCGGGACTGGTGCTCTACGACCTGCTCATCGAGAAATGGATCGAGGAGGGCGGTACGGTCTTCGATTTCACCATCGGTGATGAGGCCTTCAAGCGCGATTTCGGCACGACGCCGACGCCAATGCATGCGCTTGTCGAGACGGCGACGCTGAAGGGCAAGCTCGCTCTGTCGGCCTACGATGCGATGCGCAGGTTGCGCAAATGGAAGAGCGAGGCGAAGCCCGCAGCGGCCGCGCGATCGGCACGCGACGCCCTGCGCCTCGGCTTGGTGAAGGCGACGCTGTCGGTCATGTTGGCTCACCCGATGACGGAGCTTGCCGGCTTCGGCTGACCGCTACGATCTGCCGAGCTCCACGCTGCGCGCCCGCGCGGCCTCCACCGCGTCGGCAAGCAGCGTCTTCAGCCTGTCGCCGCCCATGAGCACGCCGAGCGCCGCCGCGGTGGTGCCGTTCGGGCTGGTGGCCTGCTTGCGCAGCACCGCCGGGTCCTCCCGGCTTTCGGCGGCGAGCGCCGCCGCGCCATAGACCGTCTGCATGGCGAGCAGCTTGGCCGTGTCGGACGGCAGCCCGGCCTTTTCGGCCGCCGCCGTCAGGCATTCGATGAAGTGGAAGATGTAGGCGGGGCCGGAACCCGACACGGCCGTCACCGCATCCATCAGCCCTTCGTCGTCGATCGTGGCGACCTCGCCGCTGGTCGACAGCAGGCTGCCGACGAAGGTCTTCGTCTTTTCGGCGACGTTGGGATTGGAGAAGACGACCATCATGCCCTTGCCGATCGCCGCCGGCGTGTTCGGCATGCTGCGCATCACCGCCGTGCCTGCCCCGAGTATTTCGGTGAAGGTGGCGATCCCGGTGCCGGCGGCGATGCTGAGGAAGGTCGTCTTGCCGGCGAAGCGCTTGTAGCCAGCGACGACCTCGCGGATGACCTGCGGCTTGACCGCGATGACGATGATCTCGGGCGAAAGATCGTCGGGAAGCTCGGCGTTCGACGCCGCGACGACGCTGCCGAGCCGTGCCGCCCGGTGCCTGAGATCCTCGTTCGGCTCCACGACCAGCGTTTCGGACGCGGCGAGCTTGCCGGAGCCCAGCCAGCCCGACAGCATCGCGTAACCCATGTTGCCGCACCCGACGAGAAGCACCCGAACAGTCATTTGATCCTCCCTCGCGATCCACGCCGCAAGCTGCAATGCGGCAGCTTTTAGCACTGTCCCATAGGCGCGCAACTTTCGGTTTCGCGGCATCGGACGCCGCAAAGGCCGATTGCCCGTGACCGCTTTCGGCTTTATGCGGGGTTCCCTAGGAATTTCAGAGGGCGATCATGACCGAAATCATTGACGGAAAGCTGGTGGCGGAAGATGTGGTGGCGACGGTGAAACGCCTGACCGCGGAGCTCACCGGCAAGGGCCATGCGGCGCCCGGCCTCGCGGTGGTCATTGTCGGCGAGGATCCGGCCAGCCAGGTCTATGTCGCCTCGAAGTCGAAGAAAGCCAAGGAATGCGGGTTCCTGTCGGTGCAGCACACGCTGCCGGCCGACACCAGCGAGGCCGATCTCCTCAAGCTCATCGCCGACCTCAATGCCGACAAGACGATCGACGGCATTCTGGTCCAGCTTCCGCTGCCCGGCCATATAGATTCCGGCAAGGTGATCCAGACGATCGCGCCCGAGAAGGATGTCGACGGCTTCCACTTCGTCAATGTCGGCAAGCTCGGCACCGGTGAACTGGAGACCGCCTTCGTGCCCTGCACGCCGGCGGGCTCCATGATCCTCATCGAGCGCGTGCGCGGCAAGGACCTGTCGGGGCTCAACGCCGTCGTGGTGGGCCGCTCGAACATCGTCGGCAAGCCGATGGCCAACCTGCTGCTCGCCGCCAACTGCACCGTCACCATCGCGCACAGCCGCACCAAGGACTTGCCCGCGCTGGCCCGCACGGCCGATATCCTGGTCGCGGCCGTTGGC
>JAEYXI010000639.1 GCA_023428515.1 Pseudomonadota bacterium
CCTCGGGACAAGCCCGAGGATGACGGACTTCTCCTGTTGCCTCCGTCAATCTCCAGAGCCGGATGCCTTTGGAAGCGCGGATTCTCGTGATCATCTGATCAAAAATGTGGAAACGACTTTCCGCCAACCCATTGATTTCATTCGATAGTGAAAGTAAGTGCCCCGCCGTTTATCCACCCCCCTCAAACCTCCTCGATAATCCCTGGCATCGCTCTCGCGGGAACCTGGTGCGCACCGGGTATCAGGGAGAGCGGGCGGTGACCTCCCACCGTGGAAGCGGTTTCCACGGTCCTGAGGGCGTCCGACAGGCCGGCATGCCGGCAGGCGCGAATGCCTGCGACAGGCAGACGGGGCGGCCGTATGTCTTCTGGCTCTTGACGAGGTCGGGAGATATGGGACCGGTCGACGGGGCGACAGACACCGTGACGGGGGCGGAGGCCCAAAGCCTTCCGCCGCCTGATGCCAAGGGATCAGGCTGGGTCGATGAACCACCCATTATAAAAATTAGACTGGTGGTCGCGACCCTCCCGTCTTCCCGACTTTTCCAAAAGCCAGATCGGAAACGAGGCGTGGCAGCGATGAAGCGCGCCTATCCTCGCCCCCGCAAGCGGGGAGAGGTGGATCGGTCCGAAGGACCGAGACGGAGAGGGGGGACTAATCGGAAGGAGAAAAAGTGGTTCCGGCCTCAATACCCCGCCTTGCGGTCGACCAGATTCTTCAGCGGTTTGCCGCGCTCGAAGGCATCCATCTGCTCGAGCATCGGCGCCACCAGATAGGAGGGGTCGGAGGTCGCGGCTGCATGCGGCGTGACGAAGACGCGCGGGTGGTTCCAGAGCGGGCTCGTCTTCGGCAGCGGCTCGACCTCGAACACGTCGAGGCTCGCCTCCTTCAGCGTGCCGTCCTCCAGCGCCTTCAGTATGTCGGCGTCCTTTTGCAACCTGCCGCGCCCGGCATTGATCAGCACGGCGCCGCCAAGCCCGTTGCGTTTCCTGAGCTGCTTCAGGAGCCTGTAATTGACGATGCCGGTGGTGTCGGCCGTCAGCGGCAGCAGCACGACCAGGATATCGGTCGCGTTGAGGAAAGGCGTCAGGCCCTTTTCGCCGTGGAAGGTCGCCACATCGGGCATCGTGCGCTCGCTGCGGCTCCAGCCGTTGATGCGGAAGCCGGCGGCGAGAAGCACGCGGGCCGCGGCGCGGCCGAGCTCGCCGAAACCCATGATCCCCACCGAGATGTCGCCGGCGGGCCGCTGCGGCGCCTCGCGCCAGACCTTCCGCTTCTGCTGTGCCCGGTAGAGCATGCCCTGGCGGTGATGGTCGAGCACGCGCCACAGCACGTAATCGGTCATGTGCTGCGTGAGGTTTTCGGCAACGACGCGCACGATCGGCACATCGGGAAGCGTCGGATCGACAAGGATGTGGTCGACGCCGGCGCCGATTGAGAAGATTGCGCGAAGATTGGGAAGCTTCGAGAGAAGATTGCGCCGCTGCTTCCACACCACCGCATAGGTGATCGAAGGATCGTCGGCGCTCGCGGGCTCGGTCACCACCTCGCGATGCTGCGACAGAAGCTCGTACCACGGCCGCGGGTTCAGCCCCGTCATGGCAAGCAGGATGCGTCCCTTTTCTTTCGCAGGCATGTTTCCTCCCGGTCCTTTATTGCAGGCTTATTCGGTGACGACGCTCGCCGGGGCGGCCTCGATGCGGAATGCAGCGGATATCAGAGCTCTCGTATAGTCGGTCTGCGGCCGCTCGAAAATCTGCTCCGACGGGCCGTGCTCCACGATCTTGCCATTGCGCATGACGATGACGTCATTGGCGAGTGCGCGGACGACCTTGAGGTCGTGGCTGATGAAGAGATAGGCGAGGTCGTGCTTGGCCTGGAGGTCGCGCAGCAGATCGACCACCTGCGCCTGCACACTCATATCGAGCGCCGAGGTCGGCTCGTCGAGCATCACGAATTTGGGCTTCAGCACCATGGCGCGCGCGATCGCGATGCGCTGGCGCTGGCCGCCGGAGAATTCGTGCGGATAGCGGAAACGGGTTTCGGGATCGAGACCGACCTCCTTCAGCACGGCGACGACACGGCCGTCGCGCTCGTCGGCCGACAGCTTGGGCTCGTGGATGGCAAGCCCCTCCTCGATGATCTCCGACACCGACATGCGGGGGCTGAGCGACCCGAACGGATCCTGGAAGACGATCTGCAGCTCGCGGCGCAACGGTCGCATGGCGCTGAAGGAAAGCTTGTCGATCTCGTGCCCGTTGAAATTGATGCGGCCTTCCGACGAGATCATGCGGGCGAGCGCGAGGCCGAGCGTCGTTTTGCCGGAACCGGATTCGCCGACCACGCCGAGCGTCTGCCCGGCGCGCACGGTGACGTCGATGCCGTCGACCGCCTTCACATGGTCGACCACTTTGCGGAAGAAACCCTGCTTGATCGGGAACCAGACCTTCACGTCGGTCCCCGACATCACCGTCTTCGCCGAAGCATCGGCCGCCGGCGGCTTACCCTTCGGTTCGGCAGCGAGCAGGTGGCGCGTATATTCATGTTGGGGATTGTCGAAGATTTCCTTCGTCGGTCCGGTCTCGACGATCTTGCCCTTGGTCATCACGCAGACGCGGTCGGCGATCTTCCTGACGATGCCGAGGTCGTGGGTGATGAAGAGCATCGACATGCCCTTCTTCGCCTTGAGCTTCGCCAGCAGTTCGAGGATTTGCGCCTGCACCGTGACGTCGAGCGCCGTCGTCGGCTCGTCGGCGATCAAGAGGTCGGGCTCGTTGGCAAGCGCCATGGCGATCATGACGCGCTGGCGCTGGCCGCCGGAGAGCTGATGCGGATAGGCGCCGAGCCGCTTTTCCGGTTCGCGGATGCCGACTTCCTTCAGCAGTTCCAGCGTGCGCTCGCGGCCCTGCTTTTCGCGCATGCCCTGGTGGAGCGAGAGGATTTCCATGATCTGCTGCTCGATCGTGTGCAGCGGATTGAGCGAGGTCATCGGCTCCTGGAAGATCATGGTGATCTTGTTGCCGCGCACGCGGCGCAACTCGTTCTCGCCGAGCGCAAGCAGGTTCTTGCCCTCGAAGAGTATTTGACCCGAGGGATGGCTTGCCGGCGGATAGGGAAGAAGCTTCAGAACCGACAGCGCCGAGACCGACTTGCCGGAGCCGGACTCGCCGACCAGCGCCAGCGTCTCGCCCTTGGCGATATCGAAGGAAATATGATCGACCGCGGTGGAGGTCTTGCCGCCCTGCTCGAAGGCGACGGAGAGGTCGCGGACGGAGAGAAGGGGCTCGCTCACTTGAACGTCTTCCTGGGATCAAAGGCGTCACGCGTCGCCTCGCCGACAAAGATCAGCAGCGACAGCATCAGCGAGATGACGACGAAGCCCGAGATGCCGAGCCATGGGGCATTGAGGTTGCGCTGGCCCTGGCGCAGCAGTTCGCCGAGCGAGGCCGAACCCGGCGGCAGGCCGAAGCCGAGGAAGTCGAGCGAGGTCAGCGTGGTGATCGAGCCGTTGAGGATGAAGGGCAGGAAGGTCAGCGTCGCCACCATCGCGTTGGGCAGGAGATGACGGCGCATGATCGTCCCGTTCGAGACACCAAGCGCGCGCGCGGCGTTCACATATTCGAAATTGCGCGCACGCAGGAACTCCGCTCGCACCACGCCGACAAACGCTGTCCACGAAAAGAGCAGCATCAGCCCAAGCAGGATGAAGAAGCCGGGAGGCAGAACGGCGGCGACGATGAGCAGGAGATAGAGGACGGGGATCGCGGTCCATATCTCGATGAAGCGCTGGAAAAGAAGGTCGGTCAGCCCGCCGAAATAGCCCTGCACCGCGCCGGCCGAGACGCCGATGACCGCTGAGCCGAGCGTGAGGATGAGGCCGAAGAGCACGGAGACGCGAAAGCCGTAGATGACGCGGGCGAGCACGTCGCGCGCCTGGTCGTCGGTGCCGAGCCAGTTCCAGTTGCCGATTGTGCAGTTCGGATCGTCGACGCCTTGCGGGTAGGCCCTGCAGCGCGTTTCCCTGTCGTAGAGCCAGGACGGTTTTGCCGGAGCTGCTGACGGAATCTGGTTGTTGACCGTCCGGTAGGAATAGCGGATCGGCGGCCAGATCAACCAGCCATTTGCCTGGATCTCGTCCTGGATCACCGGGTCGCGATAATCGGTGACGGCATAGAAGCCGCCGAATTTTTCCTCGGGATAATCGATCGCCACGGGGAAGAGCAACTCGCCCTTGTAGAAGGCGAGAAGCGGCCGGTCGTTGGCGATCAGCTCCGAAAACAGCGACAGGACGAAAAGCACGAGGAATATCCAGAGCGACCAGTAGCCGCGCCGGTTGGCCTTGAAGTTGGCCCAGCGCCGCTGGTTGAGCGGCGAGAGCCACGGCCGCTTCTGCTTCAGCGGAGGCACATCGGCGACAGCCGTCATACGTCCCTCCGCTCGAAGTCGATGCGCGGATCGATCCAGGTGTAGAGGAGGTCGGAGATCAGGCTGACGAACAGGCCGATGAGCGAGAAGATGTAGAGGTTGGCGAAGACGACCGGATAGTCGCGGTCGATCACCGAGCGGAAGCCGAGCAGGCCGAGACCGTCGAGCGAGAAGATGTTCTCGATGAGCAGCGATCCCGTGAAGAAAGCCGAGATGAAAGCGCCGGGGAAGCCCGCAATGATGATCAGCATCGCATTGCGGAAGACATGCCCGTAGAGCACCTGCCGCTCGGACAGACCCTTGGCCCGCGCCGTCACGACATACTGCTTGCGTATCTCGTCAAGGAAGGAGTTCTTCGTCAGCAGCGTAGTCGTGGCGAACGCCGACAGCACCATCGCCGTCAGCGGCAGAGCGAGGTGCCAGAAATAGTCGATGATTTTTTCCCACCAGCTCAACTGGTCGAAATTGTCGGAGGTCAGTCCGCGCAGCGGAAACCAGTCGAAGAAGGAGCCGCCGGCGAAGAACACCATCAGCATGATGGCGAAGAGGAAGCCGGGAATTGCATAGCCGACGATGACGATCGCGCTGGTCCACACATCGAAGGCCGAGCCGTCCTTGACCGCCTTGCGGATGCCGAGCGGGATCGAGATCAGGTAGGAGATCAGCGTGATCCAGAGGCCGATCGAGATCGACACCGGCATCTTCTCGAGGATCAGCTGCACGACGGAGATGTCGCGGAAATAGCTGTCGCCGAAGTCGAAGCGCGCATAGTTCCACAGCATCAGGCCGAAGCGTTCGAGCGGCGGCTTGTCGAAGCCGAACTGCTGTTCGAGCTTGGCGATGAATTCAGGATCGAGGCCCTGCGCGCCGCGGTATTTCGACGAGGTCTCGCTGGCATCGCCGAAATTGTCCTGGCCGCCCAGCCCATCGCCTCCACCGCCTGAAAGGGGATCGCCCCCGCTCTGGCCGGTGAGTTTGGCGATCACCTGCTCGACCGGACCGCCCGGCGCGAACTGGATGTCGACGAAGGAAATCGCCATGATGCCGAACAGGGTCGGGATCATCAGAAGGATGCGCCGGAGGATATAGGCGGCCATCAGGAAGACGCTCCCACGACGACAGATGCCTCAAGCCCGGCGACCGAGCGACAGGCATGCTGTTGCGCCGTCCCGCCAGATCGTGCCTCAGGCTTTACCAATCGCCGCCGCCTTGTCCTTGTCGAACCACCACATCGTCTCAACCGGGAAGCCGTAGTCCGGCTTCGGCTCGACGAAACCGAACATGTCCCAGAATGCGGCCCGGTGATTCGCCGAATACCAATTTGGAATCCAGTCCATGCGCGCGCGCAAGACCCGGTCGAGCGCACGCATCGCCACAATAAGCTCCTCGCGGCTCTGTGCGTTGCCGGCGGCGGCGACCAGCCTGTCGATCGCCGGGCTGGCGGTACCGGGCAGATTGCGCGAACCGGAAATGGAGGCCGAGCGGGAATGGAAAAGATTCTCGAGCGTGCTCGGGGTTGGCGTTGCCGGTAACTGCAGTGCGAGGCTGGTCATGTCGAAATCGAAATCGTTCTGCCGGACGGCATATTGTGCGGGGTCCACCTGGCGGATCGAGGCGTCGACGCCGACGGCCCGCAAGTTCTCCACGAAGGGCGAATCGATGCGCACAAAAACCTCGTCATTGACGAGGATCTCGAGCTTGAGGCGTTCGCCTTTTTCGTTTTGGACCAGCGAACCCTGCCGCTTCCAGCCCGCCTCGGCCAGCAGTCGGGACGCTTCGCCCAAAAGCTTCCGGTCGCGACCCGACGCATTGGAGACCGGCTGCATCACGGCCTCGCCGAAGACCTCCTCGGAAACCTCGCCGCGGAGCGGCTCGAGCAGGGCTAGTTCTTCCGGCGAAGGCGTGCCCTCGGCGACGAACTCCGACTGCTGGAAGCAGGACTGCGACCGCTCGTAGAGGCCGTAGAAAAGACTTCTGTTGGTCCATTCGAAGTCGAAGCAGAGCGCGATGGCGCGGCGCACACGGTGATCCCGCAGTTGCGGACGACGCTGGTTGACTGCCCAGCCCTGCAGCTTGGGGCGCTTCTCCTCGGGAAACTCGCGCTTGACCACCTTGCCGTCACTGAGCGCCGGGAAGTCGTAGCCGGTCGCCCAGACGCGCGAGGTGAATTCTTGGCGATAGGTCACGTCGCCTTTCTTGAAGGCTTCGAAGCCGGCCTGCCGGTCGCGATAGACATCGATGCGGATCGTATCGAAATTGTTGAAGCCGCGATTGACCGGCAGATCGCGCGCCCAATAATCCTCGACGCGCTCGTAGACGATCGTCTGACCGGCAGACACGCGTTGCACCCTGTAGGCGCCGGAACCGAGCGGCGCGACAAGCTGCGAACTGTCGAACGGATGGTCGGAGAACCAAGCCTTCGAGATGACTGGGTAGGCGGCGACTGTAAGGATCGTGCTCGACGATTGTTTGCCCGAGAAGGCGAGGCGCACGGTCGCCGGATCGATCGCCTCGGCGCCGGTCATTTCAGCGAGCGGCAGCGAAAGCTGCGGGTGGCCCTTGTCTTTTAGGATCGTGTAGGTGAAGGCGACGTCTTCCGCCGTGAGCGGGCTGCCGTCATGCCATCGCGCCTCCGGCCGCAGCTTGAACGTGAAGCTGTTGCGGTCGGCCGAGATCGTCACCGTTTCCGCCAGCAGTCCGTAGAGGGCATCCGGCTCGTCGAGCGCCGACGCCATGAGTGCGTCGTGGCAGAGTTCCATGCGCGGCGGTGCGTCGCCGGTCAAAACGAAACTGTTCAGCGTGTTGAAGGTCGTGACGTTCTGGTTGTAGAGCCAGTTGGGCGGCGAGAAATTGATCGCACCGCCTTTCGGCGCATCGGGGTTGAGATAGTCGAAATGCGTGAAGTCCGGCGGGTATTTCAGGTCGCCGAAAGCCGACAGCCCATGCAGCGGCGTGTCGGTCGGGCTCGCCGCCCAGGTGCGACCCGGCAGAAGTGGCGCCGCTGCAGCGCCAGCCGCCAGCGCGAGAAAGTTGCGCCGTCCGATTTTCAGCGCTTGCCCCCGCACGCGCATCAGTTGGAACGTCCGTACTTCGCTGCCAGCGCCTTTTCCTTGTCGACGTCAATCCACCAGGACTCGATGTCCGGACCGATATAGTTCGGCTGTTTCTCGGGGATGCCGAACTTGTCCCAGTAGGCGTAGAAGTCGAGATCGCGCGTAAGCTGAGGGACCGCATAATAGTTCCACAGCAAAACGCGATCGAGCGCATGAGTTGCGGCGAGCAGATCGTCGCGATCTGTCGCGAAGATGACGCGCTCCACGAGCTTGTCGACCACCGGGTTCTTGATGCCGGAGTAATTGCGCGAACCAGGCGTGTCGGCTGCCTTCGACGACCAGAATTCGCGCTGTTCATTGCCGGGCGATTCTGACTGGGCGAGATTAGCCAGGATCACGTCGAAATCGTAGTCGTTGACGCGGTTGGTGAATTGCGACGTGTCCACGATACGCAAGCGCGCCGTGATGCCGATCTTGCGCAGCGTGTTTGCAAAAAAGTTGAAGGAGGCCTCCAGCGAGTCGTTGTTGGTCAGGACCTCGAACTCGAATGGCTCGCCCTTCGCATTGACGAGCTTGCCGCTCTTCGACGTCCAGCCGGCCTCCGCCAGGAGCTTGAGCGCTTCTCGCAAATGCGTACGCTCGTCCTGCGGTGTGTTGTAGACGGGGAGCTTGAATTCCTGCGTGAAAAGTTCGGGCGGCAGTTCGCTGCGGAAAGGCTCGAGGATCTCGAGTTCCTTGCCCTGCGGAATGCCCGACGATGCAAGCTCGCTCCCCATGAAGTAGCTGGTGACACGTCTGTTGAGCCCGAAGGACAACATGCGGTTCGGCGTTTCGAAATCATAGGCCAGGGTCAGCGCTTGCCGCACCTTGCGGTCTGCAAATAGCGGCCGCCTGGTGTTCAGGGCAAATCCCTGGAATTTGGCGCTGCTGGTCGCTTGGAATTCCTTCTGGATGACGTCGCCGGACTTGAGCGCCGGAAAATCGTATTTGGTTTTCCAGTCGCGTGCGCTGGCTTCCCTGTGCAGGTCCTCCAGGCCGCCTTTGGTGAAGGCCTGCCAGGCCGCGTTGCTGTCCAGGATGTAGATGTATTTGCGCTTGTCGAAGTTCTCGCGCCCGATCTTCACCGGCAGCTTGGCGCCCCAGTAGTCGGGAACGCGCGTCCAGACGATCTCCTGGCCGGGCTTTACGCTCTCGATCTTGTATGCCGCGGAACCGAGCGGCGGCTCGAGCGTGGTCTTTGTGATGTCGCGTTTTTTGCCTTTTGCGTCCGTACCTTCCCACCAATGCTTTGGCAGGACCGCCAGGTCGCCGAGAATCTTGGGCAGTTCGCGGTTGCCCTTCTGGTCGAAGCGAAATTCGATCTCGCGCTCGCCTACAGCCACCGCTTCAGTCACATTATCGTAATAGCGGCGGTACCAGGGGCTGTGTTCCTTGAGCACATTGAAGGACCAAATCACATCCTCGACGGTCACCGGCTGTCCGTCATGCCATTTTGCGCGCGGGTCCAGGCGATATGTCGCCGAGGAATAGTCATCCGGATATTTGAACGCTTCCGCCAGCAGAGGATGGCTGACGCTCGGCTCGTCGATCGACTGCTCCATCAGCGTATCGTAGAGCAGGCCGCCCCCGAAAGGCGCCAGGCCGGCAGCCGGCGTGCCGCGCACGATGTAGGGGTTCAAGCTATCGAAGGATCCGTCGGCGACCGAATTCAGCGTTCCTCCCTTCGGCGCGTCCGGATTCACGTAATCGTAGTGCTTGAAATCCTCGCCGTATTTCGATTCGCCCATGAGCGAGGAGGTCGTGTGCCATTCCTGCGCGTGGGCGGTGGTGGCGAACAGGACGAGCGCGGGAACCAGGGCTTTGGCGAACAGGACGGCCGTTGATGTCATGCAATCCTCGGTGTGGTGGACAAGGAAGTAACTGCGCCAGAGGCGGCGGCGATCAAGCCTTGTAACAAAAAAGCCGGGCTGAACCCGGCTTTTTCGTGATTTCGAGCATTACATTTTCGTCATTGAGCGGGCGCCGGTGCTGGCTCGGCAGGAGCCGGAGCAGCTTCTGCGGGGGCAGCCTCCGCTGGAGCTTCAGTCGGCGCCGCAGGCTCGGCAGCCGGCGCATCGCCGGCAGGAGCCGAAGCGGGTTCAGCCGCGGGGGCCGGAGCCTCGGGCAGCGGAGCCGGCGTGTCGGCCAGCGTACGCAGGAACGCGATCAGATTGGCGCGCTCGGTAGGGTTCTTGAGGCCGGCGAAGCCCATCGCGGTGCCCTTCACGAGACCCTTGGGCGAAGCCAGGAAGTGGTCGAGGTGGTCGTAGTCCCAGACCACTGAGCCGCCCTGGGAGAATTCCTTCATGGCGCCGGAATATGCAAAGCCTTCATGCGAGGCGATCGGGCGGTTGACGACGCCCCACAAATTGGGGCCGACCTTGTTGGCCCCGCCGCTCTCGATCGTGTGGCAGGCCGAGCACTTCTTCTCGACGGCCTGGCCGGCCGCCGCGTCGGCCGAGGCCAGCC
>JAEYXI010000647.1 GCA_023428515.1 Pseudomonadota bacterium
GCCGAAAGAGATCGTGATGGAGTGGACCTTCTTCCACTCCTTGGGCTCGGTGGGAGTAGCGACCTCGGGAAGCTCCGTCCGCATCCGGTCGAGCAGGCCGAGACGCTTCAGGAACTCGCGATGCCCCTCGATACCGACCATGTCGGCTTCCTTGGCCGAGCCGATGTTGGAAGAGTAGATGAACACTTCCGGCAGGGTCAGGACGCGACCCTTGCCGTGGAAATCCTTGATGGTGAAGCGCCCGATCCTGAGCGGCCGCGATGCATCGAAACGGCTTTCCAGATTGGCCTGGCCCGAGTCGAGCGCCATGGCGGTGGTGAAGCTCTTGATGGTGGAGCCCATCTCGTAGACGCCGGCCGACATGCGGTTCAGCCGGTCCTTCTCGTGGGCGTTGTAGGGATTGTTCGGATCGTAGTCCGGGACCGATGCCATAGCCACGACCTCGCCGGTCTTGGCGTTCAGCACCACGGCGCCGGCCGCGATGGCATGGTAGCGTTCCAGCGCCTGCGCAATTTCGTCGTGCACGATGTGCTGGACGCGCAGGTCGAGCGACAGCTTTACCGGCTTCAGGTCCTTGGCTACCGCAAGGCCGGAGGCCTGGAGGTCGGCCAGGCCCTGGTCGTCGATGTATTTCTCCAGGCCGGAGATGCCCTTGTTGTCGATGTTGGTGAGGCCGACGATGTGCGCGGCGGGCGGTCCGGCCGGATAGAAGCGCCGCTTCTCGGTGCGGAAGCCGATGCCGGGCAGGCCGAGCTGCATGATCTCGCTCTGCTGCTTGGGAGTGAGCTGGCGCTTGAGCCAGACGAAGCCCGTGCCGCTCTTCAGCTTGTGATAGGTCTGCTCGACCTCTATGTCGGGAAGCACGGTGGAAAGCTTCTCGATGACCTCGTCGGCGTCGACGATGCGGCGCGGCTCGGCGAAGAGCGAGGCCGTCTTGATGTCGGTCGCCAGCACCTCGCCGTTGCGGTCGACGATGTCAGGCCGCGAGGCGGTGACGCGGCTCGCCGGCGGACCGGATTCTTCCGGATCCTGGATGCCGAGATAGACCAGCCGGCCGGCAATCGTGGCGTAGATGCCGAAGAACACCGCCATGGTCATCAGCACGCGGTTCTTCTGCTTGCCGCCGGTCGCCTTGCGGGCGCCCTCGACGACGATCGAGCCTGCGGCGGTCGCCTTCTTGCGCCTGCGCAACAGAGAGATCATTGCACGATACCCCCGGTGACGTTCTCATCCTGCCCGACGGGCGCTGTCCCGCCATTGTCGGCCATGCCGCCGAGATGC
Organism: Pseudomonadota bacterium; assembly: GCA_023428515.1. The sequence goes on from JAEYXI010000647.1 coordinate 1,282, forward strand.
TGGCTGGAAAGGTCCTCGATGGTGAGTGGCTTCGCCGGCAGCTCGTCCAGGCCGACGATCTGATGCGGCTCCAAGGGCTGCAACTCGAGTTCGGCCTGGTAGGTGTTCGACAGCTTCTGCAGCCGCGACGGCTGGGTAAGCAGGCTCCAGTCGGCCTGCAGAAGGTCGATCGTGTCTTCCTCGAAGCGGATCTGCTGCTCGATCTTGCGCAGCGTCGTCTGCCGGTCCTCGGCCTCGTGCTTGGTCTTGTAGGTGAACGCCGCCGCCGCGACCATGGCGGCGATGAGGACTATGTCGCTGGTACGAAACACTGGAACTACCTCTCAGCCGGAAGCCGGATTTCGGGAAGCTTTGGCAGGCCGAATATCTGGGGATCGGCGGCGCGCGCAGGTGCGGACGTGCGGATCGCGACGCGCAGCTTTGCGGATCGCGCGCGGGGGTTTGCCTCGACCTCGGCATCGGTCGGGCCGATCGCGCCGCCCCGCTTGTCGAAGGTCGCGGCCTTCGCCTGCGTCTCGGGCAGATAGCGCGAACCGGCCGGGCTGCTCGACCGGTCGGCGATGAAACGCTTGACGATGCGATCCTCGAGCGAATGGAAGGTGACGACGGCGAGCCGCCCGCCAGGCTTCAGCACGCGCTCGGCAGCGAACAGAGCTTCCGCCAGTTCGCCGAGCTCATCGTTGACGAAGATGCGCAGCGCCTGGAAGACGCGCGTCGCCGGATGGATTTTTTTGCCGGGCTTGCGGCCGATATGTGTCTCGATGGCGTCGGCGAGGTCGAGCGTGCGCAGGAAGGGTCGCGTCTCGCGGCGCTTCTCGATCATGCGGGCGATGCGGCCGGCGTGACGCTCCTCGCCGAGCAGGCCGAAGATGCGCGTTAGGTCGCCCGCCTTGAAGCGATTGACGATGTCGGCAGCGCTCGGGCCGGATTGCGCCATACGCATGTCGAGCGGTCCGTCGGCGCGGAAGGAAAAACCGCGCTCCGCCTCGTCGAGCTGCATGGACGAGACGCCTATATCGAGCACGACGCCATCGGCTTCGGCGGCGGCTTCGTCGAGAGCTGAGAACGGGCTCTGCACGAGCGTCAGCCGCCTGCCCGCTTCCTGTTCGAGCACGCGTCCGACTTCGATCGCATCGGGATCCCTGTCGATCGCGACCACGGATGCGCCTGCCGCAAGCAGTGCCCTGGTGTAGCCGCCGGCCCCGAATGTGCCATCGATGATCGTCTGCCCCTCGGCGGGCCGTAGCGCTTCGACGACCTCGGCGAGGAGGACCGGAATGTGGCGGGCCGGTCCGCCAACCGCGGAGTCCCCTCCGCTGTTGCCAGCCATCATTCCGGTCGCTCCCCAGCCCATCCCCCGGGCTTCGTCCCCTGCCGAAGCTGCAAAAGCCTTGCCCGCACCTCCGCACCATAGGCGGAGAGCTTCGAGGGCTCCCATATCTGGAAGAAGTTGCCACGCCCGACGAAGGCCACGTCCGTCGTGATGCCCGTATGCTCGCGGATGAAATCCGTAACCGTGATGCGACCGTCCTGGTCGAGTTTCAGGAACGCCCCGTCGCCATGCACGAAGAAGGACATGTCGTCCGCCGTCTGCAGGAACGGGTCCTCGAGCGCCATCCGCTCCTCGTAGCGATCGAGCAGGTCGAGCCCGCCGACATCCAGCGCCGGCACGTCGAGCTGGCGAATTGCGTAGAGTTCCGAATAGCCCCTCTGCTGGACCACCGCGCGAAAATGCGCGGGGACGGAGACCCGCCCCTTCGCATCGATCCTGTTCACCGCGCTGGACAGAAACCGGTTCATCACTCGATACAGCCGTCCCCGCCTTGGCCCATCTGGTCATCGTGTCCGCGCCTCCGCAGCGCGGCCCCTGCCGCAAAGCCTGTTCCTCTGCGGACCATGCGCAAGCATGTCGCGCGGCCCCGTGGCCGCCCGCTTGGCGCACGATCTACTCGTAACCGGAACAAGGACTTGATTGGGAAAATGGGATAACATGGGGCTTTATGGGCGTCAACGGGAACAGCATGTACACACGCCCGAAAACCAACGGCAAAGGCGCATTTCCGGGCATCCACGCCTTTATCCTCCATTAAGCCTAATGAAGGGTTATCGACGGGACCGCGGCGGCGGCGCGCACTTGCGGAGCAACGGACCGCCGAATAGCGTCCGCCCGCACACGTCCCGCTGAAAGAGAGCCATGACCGACAGTCCCTCCGCCCGTGCCGCGAACCTGATCCACCTGCGCCGGCGCAAGCTGCAAAAGGGCGATCCGGTGCCGCTGCCGCTGACCATGGCGGCGATGTTCAACCTGCCGGGCGATCCCCAGGGTTTTGCCCAATATGGCCGTTTCAACAATCCGACCTGGGATGCCGTCGAGGAGTTGTTGTCGCATCTGGAGGATGCGCCGGCGGTCGCCTTCCCTTCCGGCATGGCGGCGATCGCGGCGGTTTTCTTCAGTCAGTTGAAGAACGGCGACCGCGTCCTGTTGCCCTCGGACGGCTATTATACGACGCGCGTGCTCGCCGAACGCTTCCTGAAGCCGATGGGCGTGTCCTTCGATCTGCGCGCGACCGGCGCCTATCTCGACGGCGGCTTCGAAGGCTACCGTCTGGTCTTTCTGGAGACGCCGGCCAATCCCGGTCTCGACCTCTGCGACATCGCAGCGGTGTCGGGGGCGGCACATGCCGCCGGTGCGCTCGTCGTCGCCGACAACACGACGATGACGCCCTACGGCCAGCGGCCGCTCGACCTCGGCGCAGACATAGTCGTTGCCGCCGACACAAAGGCGCCGAACGGCCACTCAGATGCGTTGTTCGGCCATGTCGCGAGCCGCGACGAGACCGTGATTGCCGCGGTGAAGGAATGGCGGAAGCTCTCCGGCTCGATTCCCGGACCGTTCGAGGCATGGCTGGTGCATCGCGGGCTGGAAACGCTGGAAGTCCGCTTCGACCGCATGTGCTCGTCGGCCGAGACGATCGCACGGCGGTTGAAGGAGAATCCGAAAGTGAAGGCGTTGCGCTTCCCGGGACTGGAGGGCGACCCTTCGCACAATCTGGCGCGCGCGCAGATGCAGCGCTTCGGCTTCCTGATCGGGCTGACGCTGGAGTCGGAGGTCGCGGCGGAGAACTTCATCAACGGATGCAGCCTGATCCAGCCAGCGACCTCTTTCGGCGGCGTGCACACATCGGCAGAACGGCGCGCCCGCTGGGGCGACGCGGTGGCGCCAGGTTTTGTCAGGCTGTCGGTCGGCTGTGAACCGGTCGAGGAGCTTTGGCAGGCAATCGAAGGAGCGCTGTAGAGCAGAACTGCCAGCCGGCCTGTAAGCCGGGTTCTGTAT
>JAEYXI010000704.1 GCA_023428515.1 Pseudomonadota bacterium
ATCCTCACCGCCGATCCGCGCCTGCTGACGAGGGAGCAAGCCCGCGAGTGGGCGGCAGACTTCAATTCCTGGGAGATCGTCGATACCGCGGCGGACCTCTTCACCCAGACCTCGTTCTGGCGGGAGCTGGTCGCGGAATTTGCGGCCGACGAGCGCGAATACGTGCGGCGGTCCGCCTTCGCGATGATCGCGGGCGCGAGCGTACACAACAAGCAGGAGCCGGACGAGGCGTTGCTCGCCTTTCTTCCGCTGATCGAGGCTTATGCGACGGACCCGCGCAACTTCGTCAGAAAAGCCGTGAACTGGGCGCTGCGCAACATCGGCAAGCGCAATCGCAACTGCCATGCGCCGACCCTTGCCGTCGCCGAAAAGCTCGCGGCGAGCGATGACAAAACTGCCCGATGGATCGGGAGGGACGCCGTGCGCGAACTGACGAGCGAGAAGATTCTCGCCCGCCTGAGATAACATCCGAAGACGGGATCAGTCGTCGCCGGACTTGTGGTCGAGCGTCATATAGTCGAGCGGCAGTTCCGTCGTATACTTGATCTGTTCCATGGCGAAGACGGACGACACGTCGCGGATCTCGATCTTGGCGATCAGCCGCTTGTAGAAGGCGTCATAGGCGGCAATATCCGGCACCACCACCCTCAGGAGGTAGTCGACGTCGCCACTCATGCGGTAGAATTCGACGACTTCGGGGAAATCGACAACCACTTCCGAAAAACGCTTCAGCCACTCGATCGAATGGCTGGCGGTGCGGATCGACACGAACACGGTGACCTTGGTGTTGACCTTGACCGGATCGAGCAGCGCGACGCGGCGCCGGATGACACCATCCTCTTCCATCTTCTGGATGCGCCGCCAGCAGGGCGTCGTGGAAAGGCCGACCTTCTTGGCGAGGTCGGCGACAGCGAGAGTGGAATCCTCCTGCAGAATGCGCAGTATCTTTCGGTCTAGCCGGTCCATTCCGTACCCTTTCGAAATTTTTTTTCCTTTATACACGTAAATCGTGAGCGTTGATCGAATTTCGTTTCAACGAGCAAGCCTATCCACATCCTGTCGCAGGATCGGCAGCACTTCCTCCGAGAACCATGGGTTTTTCTTCAGCCAGCCCGTGTTGCGCCAGCTCGGATGAGGCAGTGGAAGGATGCGCAGCGCATGATTCGCGAGATAGTATTCGCGCCAGTTGCGGACGGTTTCGGTCATCCCCGTTTTGCGGCGCCCGGCAAGATGCCACGCATGCGCGTACCCTCCGACCGCCAGAACGAGCTCGATCTGCGGCATGGCTGCCATTGTTCTTGCGCGCCACAACGGCGCACACTCCCGCCTCGGCGGCAGGTCGCTGCCCTTGGCGTCGTAGCCTGGAAAACAGAAGCCCATAGGAACGATGGCGAACCTGTCCGAGTCATAGAACTCCTCCCGGCTGACGCCCATCCAGTCACGCAAACGGTCGCCCGACGCGTCGTTGAAGGGAAGGCCGCTCTCATGGACGCGAAGCCCAGGTGCCTGCCCGGCAATCAGCACCCGCGCGGCCCCCGACAGGACGGCCACCGGGCGCGGTTCGTGCGGCAACCGGTGCTCCGGTCCCCTGCCCGGTGCGTCGCGACAGATCCGGCAGGTCGCGATCCCTCGCCCGAGCGCGGCAATGGCCTGTTCCGGATCGGGTGGTCCGCTCATGCCCGGCCCCATCCCGCGATTTGCTTCACCCATTCCAGCAGAGGCTCGAGGAACCCCGCGTCGTCCATCATGTCCCGGCTGGCGCGCCAGTTCCTCGGGGTGTCGAAGGTCCCGGCCCAGATCCCTAGTCTGGCGCTGCGCGCCGACGCCTCCTCGTCTGTGTAACCGCCCGCAGCGACTGCGAAGCCCTGGCGGACCATAAGACCATTGATGTCGCGGCTCCCCGACTGGCACCTGACCAGCAGCCGCCGATAGCGATCGTGTTCCTGACCGCGACATTCCACCGCGTCACCCTGCATAAGGCGCACCAGCTGTCCCCTTGCCTGCTTTCCGCAGGCCCACGGCTCGCCATTGCCGTCCCGGCAGAGCTGGCCGAGCTCCGGCGCGTCTATGCCCTCCAATCGAAGCCGCTCCGGGCCAGAGGACAGCGTGTCGCCATCGATCACGTCGAAGGGCCCCGCCATGACCGCATCGGCGGCCGGATCGAGCTTTGCCGCAATAAGCAGGAGCATCCCGAAAAAGGCGACCAGAAACACACCATCCCGAACATACCTGAACCTGCGCGCCACAATCCGGCCTTACTGAAAAACGGAAGCTTCAGGGAAATGGCAAACAGATCCTTTCCCGCAGGATTCTCTTAAGGTTTTGCACATACTCTCTCAACACCTGGGTCAACAATCATCGGCCATGAGTAGCGGCGTCAGTACCTCACCGGACAAGATCATCGTCGATCGGTCGCGCAGCCATCGCAACAAGGCTGTGTCGAAAGCCGTTCGTGCGACCCGCGAACGCTTGCAGTCGAACGCGGGTGGCCATCACGTCTTCGAGCGCGACATGCTCGCGATGTACGTCCATGCCGTGCTCCAGGGCGCCTCGATCATACCCTTGTTCATCGTCCTGGTGACGGCGATCGGCGCCTACATGAATCCGGACGCGCGGCTGTTCGCCTGGGCGCTGCTGATGCTGAGCGTGCACGCCATCAACGTGCTTCTCGCGCGCCGGGCAAGCCGCGGCGAGATCACCGCCGCCGACACGCGCAAATGGCGCGGCAGGATGCTTGCGGCCCAGGTGCTGATCGGCTGCGGATGGGCCCTCTTCGCCTTGCAGACCTGCGACGGGTGTTCAGGCGAAGGCTATTATTTCTTCAAGGGCGCCGTACTGCTTCTTGCCATCTCGGCGACGGCAATGAGCGCCTTCATGTTGCGGCTCGGCGTGCTGTTCGGCTTTATCCCGACGATCCTCGCGCTGCTTCTCACCTCGCTGTTTTCCGGGCATGTGCTGGATATCGGCATCACCGCCAGCTGCGCGGTTGCAGTGGTCTTTTTCCATTACATCGCCGACAGGCTTTACCGTTCAAACCTGACCCTGATGTCCTACCAGTCGGAAAAGGACGATCTCATCGCCGAACTCGAAGTCGCCAATTCGATGTCGCACGAGGCGCGCCGGAGGGCCGAGGAGGCCAATCTCGCGAAATCGCGATTTCTGGCGTCCATGTCGCATGAGCTGCGAACGCCGCTCAACGCCATCCTCGGCTTTTCGGAGGTGATGAATTCTGAAGTGCTCGGACCGCTGGCAAATCCGACCTACAGGGAATATGCCGGCGACATCCATCGTTCCGGGCAGCATCTCCTCAATCTCATCAACGAGATCCTCGACCTCTCTCGCATCGAGGCCGGCCGGTATGACCTGAGCGAGGACGCTCTTTCTCTCCTGGAGGTCGCCGAGGATTGTATCGGCATGGTACAGCTGCGCGCGCGGGCGAAGAACATCCAGATCCATGAACAGTTCGAGCCGCATCTGCCACAGGTCTGGGCGGACGAGAAAGCCCTCCGGCAGGTGCTGCTGAACCTGCTTTCCAACGCCGTGAAGTTCACGCCGCAAGGCGGTGAGATCACCGTCAAGGTCGGCTGGACCGCCGGCGGCGGGCAGTATGTCGCCATCAAGGACAACGGTCCCGGCATCCCCGAGGAGGAAATCCCGATCGTGCTGTCCGCCTTCGGCCAGGGATCGAGCGCCATCAAGAGCGCCGAACAGGGAACCGGGCTGGGCCTGCCAATCGTGCAGGCCATTCTTGCCAAGCACGACGGCCAGTTCATGCTGAGATCCAAACTGCGCGAAGGTACTGAAGCGATCGCCATCCTTCCCGCAACCCGGGTGCTGCAAAGCGTGCCGGCCGTCGCCGACGCGCCGTCGGTGGAGCGCCGGCGCCGGAGCTTCGCCTGAAGGCAAGGACACTGGTCACGCCGCCCGGCCGACCTGCCGGTCAGCCCAGCACCGCCCTGGCGACGACATAGAGCGCAAACATTCCGTTGGCGCTCAGCAGGCAGAACACGGCGAAGGACCCGAGATCCTTGGCGTGTCGGCCGACCGTAGAGATCTCCGGAGAGATGCGATCGACGAGTTCCTCGATCGCCGTGTTCAGCGCCTCGACGGCGAACAAGACGAGCGAGAGGATCAGAAAGACCAGATAGTCGAGAAACGCTGCTCCGACCGCTGCGAACACCACGAGCAGGAACATGAAGCCTACCAGCTCGTGGCGGAACGCTTCTTCGCGCCACAGGCGGGCGAGGCCCTGCAGCGAATAGCGGGTGGCGGCGATGAGGCGCCGAAGGCCGCTCGCCTTTTCGATCGTGCTGTCGAGCGGCGTCCTTTCCACGGCCTCAGCGATCCTGTTGGCTGACGCCGGCCTGCTGGAAGGTCGCCATTCCGGAATGGCAGGCTGCGGCTGCCTTGACGATGCCGGCGGCCAGTGCCGCGCCGGTTCCCTCTCCGAGGCGCATGCCGAGAGCCAGAAGCGGTGTCTTGCCGAGCTTCTCGATCGCCTTCAGATGCCCCGGCTCGCCGGAAACGTGGCCAATGAGGCAATGATCGAGGGCCGACGGGTTGGCGGCCCTCAGGATGGCTGCCGCCGCCGTTACCACGTAACCGTCGAGCAGGACCGGGATCTTCTCCATGCGCGCAGCCAGGATCGCCCCGGCGATCGCGGCGATCTCGCGTCCACCGAGCCGGCGCAGCACCTCCAGCGGATCATCGAGATGGGCTCTATGCAGCTCGACAGCCTGCTTGACCACGGCGATCTTCCGCTCCAGCAGTTCGCCGTGCGAACCGGTGCCCGGCCCGACCCAGTCTTCTGCCTCTCCTCCGTAAAGTGCAAGATTGATGGCGGCGGCGACAGTCGTATTGCCGATCCCCATTTCGCCGATGCAGAGAAGGTCGGTGCCGCCGGCAATCGCCTCCATGCCGAACGCCATCGTCGCCGCGCAGTCGCGCTCCGAAAGCGCAGCCTCCGTGGCGATGTCGCCGGTCGGGTAATCAAGCGCCAGGTCGAAGATCTTGAGCCCCAGGTCGTGGGTGACGCAGATCTGGTTGATGGCCGCTCCGCCGGCGGCGAAGTTCTCGACCATCTGCTGTGTCACCGAGGAGGGATAAGGCGTGATCGCGTGCCTCGTGACACCG
>JAEYXI010000078.1 GCA_023428515.1 Pseudomonadota bacterium
GGAAGACAGGGCTCGGCAAGACGGCATGACCCGCATCCTGCTCGACACCAACCGCTCTCTGCTGGAAGCGCAGGCGATGTACCTCAAGGCCGGCTATCGGCACATCGAGCGCTACAACGACAATTCCTACGCGGATTTCTTCTTCGAGAAGCAGTTGGAAGCGGCGGGCTAGCTCGGGAACTCCAGCCCCATCTCGCGATAGCGCTCGGGATCGTTGCCCCAGTTCTCGCGCACCTTCACGAAAAGGAAGAGGTGGACCGGCTGTTCCAGGATTTCGCCGATCTCCTTGCGCGCGGCCTGGCCGATGGCGCGGATCGTCTCGCCCTTGTGGCCGAGCACGATCTTCTTCTGGCTGTCCCGCTCGACATAGATGACCTGTTCGATGCGCACCGAACCGTCCTTCTTCTCCTCCCATTTCTCGGTCTCGACATGGGACGAGTATGGAAGCTCCTGATGCAGCCTGAGATAGAGCTTCTCGCGGGTGATCTCCGCTGCGAGCTGGCGCATCGGCAGGTCGGAAATCTGATCCTCCGGATAATACCAGGGGCCTTCGGGCAGCGTTTCGGCCAGATAATCCAGCAGGTCCTTGCAGCCCGACCCGGTCAGCGCGGAGACCATGAAGGTGCGCTGGAATTCCGCCCGTTCGTTGGCTTCCTTGGTGAGCGTCAGCAGCGTCTCCGGCTTCACCCGGTCGACCTTGTTCAGGATCAGCACCTTCGGCTGCGGCGCCGTCTTCACCTTGTCGAGCAGCGCATCGGCGTCGCCCTTGATGCCGCGCTCCGCGTCGATCAGCACAAGCACGATGTCGGCGTCCTTGGCGCCGCCCCAGGCGGTCGTCACCATCGCCGTGTCCAGCCTGCGCCGCGGCTTGAAGATGCCCGGCGTGTCGACGAAGACGATCTGTGCATTCTCATGGGTGGCGATGCCGCGCACGATGGCGCGCGTCGTCTGCACCTTGTGGGTGACGATCGATACTTTCGCGCCGACGAGCTGGTTCACCAGCGTCGACTTGCCGGCGTTCGGCGCGCCGATCAGCGCAACGAAACCGGAGCGCGTCTTCGGGGTTTCCTCAGTCATCAGGCGGCGCCCCGCTCGGCGGTCCACACACCTTCGCGCACCAGGAAGGCAGCAGCAGCCGCCTCCTCGGCCGCGCGCCGCGAACTGCCCGTCCCTTTCGCCGACTCAAATCCTTCAACCCGCAGGGAAACGGTGAAGACCGGCTGGTGGTCGGGGCCTTCGCGCCCCTCGATGACATAGGCCGGCCGCGCTTCGCTCGACTTGGCGATCCATTCCTGCAACTCGCCCTTCGGGTTGGCCGGCTTCTCGATCGCTTTCAGCGCCAGCGGCTCCCAGAAGCGGTGCACGAATGCGCGAGCCGCGTCGATCCCGCCGTCCAGGTAGATCGCCGCCACCAGCGCCTCGACCGCGTCGGCGAGATAGTTCCCGCCGGCCCTGCGCCCCGACTTCAGGGCGGCGTCGGCGCGTATATATTTGTCGAGCTCCATCTGCAGGCCGATGTCGGAGCAGGTGCGCGCCTCGACCAGCGCGTTGAAGCGCGGCGCGATATCCCCTTCCCTGGCATCGGGAAACTGCTTCATCAGCATGTCGGCGACGACCAGGCCGAGCACGCGGTCGCCCAGGAACTCCAGCCGTTCATTGTTGCTCGCCGCCCTGACGGCGCTCGAATGGGTGAGCGCCGTTTCGAGCAGGCGCAGATCCTTGAAGGCATAGCCGGTCCTGGCCGCGATCTCGCTGGCCAGTGCTTCGCCGGTCGGCCGTTTCAAGGGCATGGCAACCTTTCGTCTGGTTCAGCTTACCCAGTTGAACAGCCGCGACGGACGCATCAGCGACGGCCATTTCCAGACCTCCAGCGGGCTCGCGCCGCCGGCGATCGAGAAGAAGATGATGTTGGCGCGGCCGACGAGGTTTTCGTAAGGCACGAACCCGACGGCGAAACGGCTGTCCGTCGAATTGTCGCGGTTGTCGCCCATCATGAAATAGTGGCCCGGCGGCACGACGAACTCGCGCGTGTCGTCGTCGATGCCGTTCGGCGTCAGGTCGAGCGTATCGTAGGACACGCCGTTCGGCAGCGTCTCGCGATAGACGTCCACCGGGCGGTCGACCTCGGTGATGTCGGGATTGTCGATCTCGCCGACCTTCACGCGTGGCACCGCCTGGTCGTTGATGTAGAGCACGCCGCCGCGCATCTGTATGCGGTCGCCCGGCAGGCCGATCACGCGCTTGATGTAGTCGAGCGACGGATTGGGCGGGAACTTGAAGACCGCGACGTCGCCGCGCTCGGGCGGACTACCCCAAATCCGACCGGAAAAGAGGTTCGGGCCGAAGGGCAACGAATAGCGCGAATAGCCATAGGCCCACTTGGTCACGAAGAGGTAGTCGCCCTCGAGCAAGGTGGGGCGCATCGAGCCCGACGGGATCGAGAAGGGCTGGAAGAACAGCGTGCGGATGACCAGGGCGAGCAGCAGCGCCTGGACGATGACACTGACGGTCTCCCCGAGCCCGCCTGATTTCTTCTCGCTTTTGTCTGCCACGCTCATGTCGTCCTCGATTATGCGTCGATGGGTATAAGGGGTGAAGCGATACGGGGCAATCACAATGCCGAGAACGGCAAAGCCCTTTGCAGCCTACCGGTAGGGCACCGCTTCGATGATGACGAAAGCCTGCGCCATCGGGAATTCGTCGGTGATGGTAAGATGGATCACGGCCCTGTGCTCGGGCGGCGTCAGCCTTTCGAGCTTTTCGGCCGCACCGCCGGTCAAATGCATGGTGGGCCTGCCGCTGGGCAGGTTGACCACGCCCATGTCGCGCCAGAACACGCCCTCCGAAATGCCGCTCCCCAGCGCCTTGGAGCAGGCCTCCTTGGCCGCGAAGCGCTTGGCGTAGGACGCCACGCGCCCGGCCCGGTTCTCCGCCCTCGCCTTTTCGACCTCGGTGAAGATGCGTGCGACAAAACGCTCACCGTGCCGTTCGAGCGATTTCTCGATGCGGCGGATGTCGATCAGGTCGCTGCCTATGCCGAGGATCATGGCGTTGCCGATGGCCAGCTTCCGACGCAACCTATTGATGTTTCGGGAGGTCGAGCACGTCCTCCGCGGGAATACGGATCGAACATCTGACCCCGTTGGGATGGAAAACCAGATCAGCGCCGCCGTTGGGGGAATATTGGAGGCTTCGCCCGATCACGGTCCGCCCGAAGCCCTTTCGCTTGGGTTCCTCTACCGGCGGCCCACCGCTCTCGACCCAGTCCAGCTTCAGGGATTTGGCGCCTGGCTCCGCGCGCAGCCGAAGCTTTCCCGTTTCTGTGGAAAGCGCCCCGTATTTGACGGCATTCGTCGCCAATTCGTGGATGGTCAGGCCCAGCGCAATGGCGGCACGCGGCGTGATTCCAATATCGAGATGCTCGAACTGAACGCGGTCGTTGTCGGTCGAGATAAAGGGACTCAGTTCCGTCCTGATGATATCCGCGACGGTTAGATTTGCCCAAGCTTTGTCAGCCAGCAGATTATGGGTTGCGGCAAGCGCCTGAATGCGTCCGGAAAACGATTTGTGGAAGCCGTCCAGGGTATCTTCCTTGGAACGCGTCTGGCTGGAAATGGAAAGCACTAATGCCAGCGTATTCTTGACGCGGTGGTCAAGCTCCCCCATCAGCAGCAGTTGTTGCCGTTCCGTGATCTTGCGCTGGGTCAAATCAACCATCGCGATCACGCAGCCGTTGATTGCTTCTCCTGCGTGAGTAAGAGGCGCGGCACTAATCATAAGATCCTTGACGCGCGGCGCATCGGGCGCGTGCGCCTCAATACCCTGCAAGGCGCCTCCGTTCACAACCGTCGAGATGAGATCGTCAGAGCTCTTGATCCTTGAAGTCGCCGAAAACGTTAGTCTTATGGCGTCGCGAAACAACTTGCCGACGAGGTTGCCTTCCTGGACGGCGAGGATGGCGGCATTCACATGAGTTATGCGGCCATCATTGTCGCACACGACGACCGCTTCGTTCGCCGAAGCGATGATAGCGCGGGCGGCGCGTTCGGCAGCCGAGCTCTTTTCCGCGCGCACGCGATCGGTAAGATCGGTCAGGGTCAGCGCGAATCCCGACACCACGCCGGTGTCGAACGGCGCCGCCGAGGCCAGGAAGAACTGTTCCTCGCCGTCGCGCTGGACCGAGATCTCCGCGGCTTGCTTTTCAGCGTGCGCCGCCGCCAGTAGCCCGGCAATATTCTGGCGCGCCGCACCAGACAGGCTGTCGAACAACGGCTCTCCCTGGAGTTCGGCAAGGGGCTTGCCTAGAAACCGGCAGAAGACGTCGTTGGCATAGAGCACTTCGCCCCCCGCGCCCAACGCTGCCGCACCATGATCCATGGTTTCCATGAAGGCGCGGTAGGAATCCTCCCAGCCCTGCAGAGAAAAAATCTCCTCCGTCGTTGTCCGGCGGATGACGAGTGCATCGATCTCGCCCTCGCGGATCGCCCGCAGCGTTTCTTCGGCCTCGCTGGTGAGATCCGGATGGCGCGAAGGTCCTTTGGCCGGGTCACTCATGGCCAACGCGGCTCACATCGAGATGCACGAGCACTTTTTGCGTGTCCGAGAGGTCACCGATTATCTTGCGGATCGGCACCGGAAGCTGGCGAACCAGCGTGGGGATAGCGACGATGCCATGCTCCCGTGCGAGGACGGGGTTCTGCTTCAGATCGACAACGTCGACGATATACTTGGAGTCCAAATGCTCCGCGCAGATGCGTTTGAGATTGGCGATCGCCGCCAGCGACTTGGGAGTCTGCCCGGCAACATAAAGCACCAGCTTTTGCCGGCTGCTGTCTGAATTTGTCATTTTGATTCACGTTCGTCGTTGGCGGCACTACTGTCGGAGCGGCTGCGGCGCATTTCGTTCTCGTCCACCTGAAGTTGCAACAGATAGGCGGCCTCGGTTTCGATCATACGCTCGAGTTCCATCTCGTCCGATCTCAGGTCGGTCTTCAGCACTTCGATCTGCGCTTCGAGCTTCTTGCGGCGATAGTCGAGTTGTTGTTGCAGGCGCGTGAGTTCCGCGGCTCGTGCAGTCCTTTCGCGGACGGTCTTGGCTTCGAAGGCGCGCCTCGACGAGCCGGTCAGCGCGCCGCCCTCACCGAGGTATGGCTCGCGCAGTTTGATGCCGTTTTGGCTCATGACGAACTCGCGCACCTGATTGGAATGCTGCATGCCTCGGGATTTGAGCAGATAGAGTTCCCGGTTGAACTCGCCGTTGCTCTCCCGGTTGAGCAGGAGGATCCAGGCGTCCATGAGCGAGGAAAGCCCCGCCTCGGTTTGCGTCTCGTCTTGCTTGGCGTGACTGAGATGCGTGAAGACCGCGGTAACGCCGCGCGACTTGAGAAAATCGATCATGCGCAGGAGCATCGCCTGCACCTCGGTCGTATCGCCTGACGTCAGGAAGGCGGAGATGGGGTCGAGCACGACGAGTTGCGGCTGAAACCTGGCGACCTCGCGGACCATGATGGATAGATGCATCTCCAGGCCATAGAAGGTCGGCCGCGCCGCGACATAGCGCAACAAGTCATTGTCTGCCCAGTGCTGCAAGTCCATGCCGATGGAACGCATGTTGCGGGTCGTCTGCAGTTCCGACTCCTCGAACGAGAAGAACAGCGCCCTTTCGCCCCGCATGCAGGTGGCGTTCACGAAGCTCGCGACGACCGAACTCTTGCCGGAGCCGGCGACTCCCGAAATCAGGATGCTGGAGCCGCGATGGAACCCGCCGCCTCCAAGCATCGCGTCGAGATCGGGGATACCCGAGGATATGCGCTCGTCGGATACGGCGTGATTGAGCCCGACCGAACTTACCGGGAGGACACTGAAACCGTCCTCGTCGATGAGGAACGGATATTCGTTGGTTCCGTGAGCGGTGCCGCGATATTTGACGATCCGCAGGCGGCGCGTCGAAATCTGGTTTTGCACCCGATGATCAAGCAGGATCACACAGTCGGATACGTACTCTTCCAGGCCGCTGCGGGTAAAAGCCCCGTCACCCCGTTCCGCGGTTATGACCGTGGTCAGTCCGCGTTCTTTCAGCCAATCGAACAGGCGCCGGATTTCGGCGCGCAGGATCGCAGGATTGGTGAAGGCGGAAAACAGGCTCTCGATCGTATCGAGCACGACGCGCTTCGCCCCGACCTGCTCGATCGCCATCTCCAGCCTGATGAACAGCCCTTCGAGATCGTAGTCGCCGATCTCGGCCAGTTCGGACGGATCGATGGCGATGTGTTCGATGTAGATCTTGTTGTCCTCGACCAGCTTGTCGAGCCCGAAACCGAGCGACGCCACGTTGTTGATGAGGTCGACCGGGCGCTCCTCGAAGGGGACGAAAACGCCGGGTTCGTCGCATTCCCGTGCGCCGTGGACAAGAAATGTGGAGGCGAAGAGGGTTTTGCCGCAACCGGCAGAGCCGCAGACGAGGGTTGGTCGTCCGGTCGGAAGGCCACCTAACGTAAGGTCATCGAACCCGTTAATTCCGGTAGGCGATCTTGAAATACCATAGGTAACTTCCATCGAGGCACGACTTTCGCACGATAAGTTGCATAATCCTTAGAGAATGGCGGGCCGCCTGGCAACAAATCCGCCCTGCCGCAACAATAGACCCACTGCCGCAAGCAGAGGTGATATCTGCCTACTTGGTCTTTCGTCGAGACATGCTGCGCCCTCGCGGGCTTGCACTATTTCTGACTGATATTCCTGCTCCCCGGCTTGACCGCCGGGATATCAGCCAGTTCGGGCGGCAGTTGGTCGGCGGGATAGGCCGGCACCTCGTATTCGGCGAGCGCGACCAGCGGCACGCCGACATCGGTCTTGCCGGCCGAACGGTCGATGATGCAGGCGGCAGCCAGCACCTCGGCGCCAAGGCCGCGCAGGCACTCGATGGTCTCGCGGATCGACAGTCCCGTCGTCACGATATCCTCGACGATGACGACGCGGGCGCCCTCCTCGATCTCGAAGCGCCTGAGACGGAACTCGCCGCCCTCGCGCTCAACCCAGATCGCCGGCACGCCGAGATGGCGCGACGTCTCGTAGGCGGGGATCAGCCCGCCGATCGCGGGTCCGACGACATAGTCGATACGGCCAGGAACCTCGGCGCGTATCTTGGCGGCCAGCGCCCTGCAAAGGCGCTCGGTCTTGTCGGCGTGCATGAAGACACGCGCCTTCTGCAGGAAAACCGGGCTCCTCAGGCCCGACGTCAGGATGAAATGCCCTTCAAGCACCGCGCCCGCCTCGCGGAAAATGCCGATCACTTCGCTCGTGTTCATCGCCGTCCCAATTCAGCCGTTCACGCGCCGCGCATCGCTGACGCTCGAGTTTTCCTTGAGCTGCGTCAGCAGCCGGTTCAGATGCTTCAGGTCCCAGACTTCGAGGTCGACCAGCATTTCGGTGAAGTCGGGCGCGGTCCGGATCATCGACAGCGTATGGATGTTGGCGTCGTTGACCGCGATGACCTGGGCGATATCCGCCAGAGATCCCGGCGCATTGATGGCGGTGACGGAAATCCTCGCCGGGAATCTTTCCTTGTTGGTCTCGTCTATGTCCCAGCGCACGTCGATCCAGCGCTCGGGCTGGTCGTCGAAGGCCTGCAGCGACGGTGACTGGATCGGATAGATGGTGATGCCCGATCCCGGCTGCAGGATGCCGACGATGCGGTCGCCCGGCACCGCGCCCTCCTCCGCGAAGCGCACCGGCAGGTCGCCGCCGACGCCGCGGATCGGCACGGCGCCGCCTTCCTTGGCCTCGGGTTCGGACTTGTCCTTGTTGCGCCTGGCTCGAGTCGGCAACTGGAAAAGCATGCCGGCGGCGTTGCGCAGGTTGAACCAGCCTTCCTCGCGCTGCGGCTTGGGCTGGTGCGGCGTGACGCGCTCGTCCTTGAAGTCGGGAAAGACGGCGCGCAGCACGTCGCTCGACGCGAGTTCGCCGCGGCCGACCGAGGCCAGCACGTCCTCGACGTCCTTGCGCGCCAGCCGGTGCAGCACCGGCTTCAGGCTCTCCTTGCTGAAGGTTTTTCCAGCGCGCTCGAAGGAGCGTTCCAGGATGCGTACACCGAGACCGGAGAACTGCTTGCGGATGGCGTTCTTGGTGGCGCGGCGGATGGCGGCGCGCGCCTTGCCCGTCACCACCATGGATTCCCATGCCGCAGGCGGCACCTGCGCCTTGGAGCGGATGATCTCGACCTCGTCGCCGTTCTTCAGCTCCGTCATCAGCGGCATGATGCGGCCGTTGATCTTGGCGCCGACGCAGCTATCGCCGACATCGGTGTGGACGGCATAGGCAAAATCGATGGGGATCGCGCCGCGCGGCAGGGCGATCAGCATGCCCTTCGGCGTGAAGCAGAAGACCTGGTCCTGGAACAGCTCGAGGCGCGTATTCTCCAGGAAATCTTCCGGATTGTCGCCTTCCGCCAATTGCTCGATCGTATGCCTGAGCCAGGCATAGGCGTTGGTCTCGTTGGAGATGGTGTGCCCGGCGCCGTTGGGCTTGCCGACCTTGTCCTTGTAGAGCGCATGGGCGGCGACGCCGTACTCGGCGACGCTGTTCATTTCCCAGGTGCGGATCTGCAGCTCGATGCGCTGGCGCGACGGCCCGACGATCGTCGTGTGGATCGAGCGGTAGTCGTTCTGCTTCGGCGTCGAGATGTAGTCCTTGAAACGTCCCGGAACCATCGACCATGTCGTGTGGATCGCGCCGAGCGCGCGATAGCAGTCGTCGACCGTCTCGACCATCACGCGGAAGCCGAAGATGTCCGACAGCTGCTCGAAGGCGATCGATTTGCGCTCCATCTTGCGCCAGATGGAATAGGGCCGCTTCGCGCGGCCGCGGATCTCGGCCTTCACGCCCTGCTCGGCGAGGCGCCGGACGAGCTCGCCCTCGATCTCGTCGATGATGCCGGCATTGCGCTGCATGAGCGCATCGAGCCGCGTCGTGATCGTGGCGTAGGCC
>JAEYXI010000110.1 GCA_023428515.1 Pseudomonadota bacterium
GCCGGGCAGGAGCTCTGCTTCGCCGGAATGGCGATCGAGCGGATGCGCTTGCCGTCTGGCGAGTAGGAATCGAGGCTGCCTGCACCCCAGCGCGCGTTCCAGAGCACGCCTTCGGCATCGACCACGGAACCGTCGAGGCCACCCTTGTCCTTACGCTGGTCGTGGAAGACTTGGGGTTCGCCTGAGGGTAGGCCGGTTGCCGGATCGCAATCGACGCGCATAAGAATGTTGACGGCGGTGTCGGTGTAATAGGCGATGCTGCCGTCCGGCGAGAAGCAGATCGAATTCGGGATACCTATCCCCGGAAAGAGCGTCCTGATCTCACCCTTGAAATACCAGCGGATCGAGCCGCCGCCCTTCTCTTCCGTCCGGGCCATGGTTCCGAACCACAATGCGCCCGACGGGTGCACGCGCGAATCGTTGGAGCGGGTCAGCGGATTGTCCGCCTCGACCGGCCGGTGGAGGCTCAGCTTCCCGGTTCTGACGTCGCGTATATGAAGTCCCGTGTCGGTCACCAGGAGCTGGCGATCCGGATCGATGACGGCGAGCGCGCTGGCCATCACCGGCAGGTCATGGATGATGACGTCCCCGTCGGGCCACCGCTTCTCCAGCAGCTTCTTTTCCAGGATGTCGAACCAGAAGAGCGTGTCCGATTGCGGATCGTAGGTCGGTCCTTCGCCGAGATGGCAGGCTATGTCGGAAAGCGCGGATACCGTGGTCATGACGATCTCAAGCCCCCTGGCTCTTTGCGAACACAGCGTCCCATTCGGCGACGGCGGCAACGGCGCGGCCGGCGACGGCTTCCGCGCCGAGGCCGGGCGTATAGAGGCTGGAGCCGAGGCCGAAGGTGGAGACCCCGATCCTTGCGTAGTCGGCAAAGTCCTTTTCCGAGACGCCACCGACGGCACCGACGATCGTGTCCTTGGGCAGCACCGCCTTGATCGCTGCTATGCCCTTCGTACCGAGCGCGCTTGCCGGGAAGAATTTCAGTGCCGAGGCGCCGAGCGACAGCGCCAGAAACGCTTCGGTCGGCGTGAAGACACCGGGCATGGTGACCATGCCGTGATGGTTGGCGCGATCCATGACGGCGAGGTCGATGTTGGGGCTGACCAGAAGCCTGCCGCCGGCATTGTGGAGATCGTCGACCTGTTGAGCGGTCAGCACCGTGCCGGCGCCGACCAGCGCCGCCTTCGGCAGCGATTTTGCCAGAAGCTCGATCGAGCGGAATGGGTCGGGCGAATTGAGCGGTACCTCGATCGCGTGGATGCCGGCCTCGAAGACGGCCGCCCCGATGGCGAGCGCCTCATCGGGCTTCACGCCGCGCAGGATCGCCACGAGACGGCGCTTCAGTTTCGGGAATGGCACTGTCATGTCGGAACCTCAGGATGTCGCGCCGACCGGGTCCGTACCCAGCCAGCCGAGACGCTTGGCTGCCTCGAAGAGGCCCGCGCGCACCGCCTCGTCGGCGTCGGCCTGCAACACTGCGCAGCCGGCCAGCTTCAGCGCTGCGGCGTAAAGCGAGCCGAGCGGGCCGGAGGCGACGAGGATGATCTTGTCGGAGGGTGCATCGAAGAGGCGGCGAGCCGAGGCGATCTCGGCGCCGATGAGCAGGCCGGAGAGCCTGGCCGCGGCATCGGCGGGCGCGAGATCCTGGAGCAGCGTCGCTGCGCGGATGCGAAAGAGCGAGGGGCCGATGTCGCCGCCGTGGACGAGCGCTTCGGTGCAGGCAGCGACGAAGGCCGGCGTATCGGGCAGAGCGGGTGCCGCGTTCTCGCCAAGCGAATGACGCAGGATCGATTGCTTCGAGAGCACGGAAAAAAGCTCGCCGGTCAGCCATGTGCCGAAACCGGTGATCACCCCGTCCGCGGCCTCGACCCATTTCGAATGGGTGCCGGGCATGCAGATGAGATGGCGGCCGGAGGAAAAGAGCGGCAGCACGCCGGCGAGCTGGGTCTCCTCGCCGCGCATGACGTCGGGCGCCTCTGCGCTGTGCTGGGCGAGGCCGGGCAGGATGCGGATTTTGCGCGCCTGTCCGGAACCCAGGCCCGGGACCGGAACGGCGCCGGCAAGGATGCCGTCGAGGTCGGCAGGCAGCGTCACATAGGGCGCCTCGATCCAGCCTTGGCGTGCGCCGGCCATGCCGCAGATGATGACCGGCAGGTCTTGCGGCGCGCCGGCGGCGGCGAGATGCTTTTCGAGGATTGGCCCGAACCCTTCAGCGCCGGCAGCAAGCATGCCTTCGCCGCTGCGTCTTTCCGCGAGCATGCCACCCGCCGCGTCGAGCAGCCAGAGCCGGAAACTCGACGTCCCCCAGTCGACGGCAGCGACGGCGGGGCTCGTCACAGATATCCTCCGTCGACGATCAGCGTCTGCGCGGTCAGCATCCGCGAGGCGTCGGAGGCGAGGAAGAGGCAGGTGCCGACCATGTCTTCGGGTTGCATGACCTCGCGGATGCACTGCTTGGCGACATGCGCAGCAAGCGTTTCCTCTGTGGCCCAGAGATTGCGCTGGCGTTCGGTGATCACCCAGCCCGGCGCGACTGCGTTGACGCGAATGCCGTGCGGTCCGAGCCGTCCGGCGAGCCCCTTGGTGAGGCCGATGATGCCGGCCTTGGCAGCGGTGTAGGAGGGCATGTCGGGATGGTTGATGAGGAAGGAGGTGGAGGTGAAGTTGATGATCGATCCTTTGCCGGCTTCGATCATGCCCGGCGTGACCGCCTGCGCGGTGAAGAAATGCGGGCGCAAATTGATCGCCTGGTTGTTGTCCCAGTACTCCTCCGTCACCGCATCGATGTCGTGGCGCTCGTCATAGGCGGCATTGTTGATCAGCACGGTCACAGGGCCATGTGCGGCGATCGCTTTGGCCACGGCCTTGCGCAGCGCCTCGATGTCGGTGAGGTCCACCTTGAGGTAGAGCGGGCGGAGGGCCTCGGAAGCCGCGATGCGCTCCACCAACGCGCGGCTCGGCTCTTCGGCTATGTCGAGGAAGGCAACCTTGGCGCCCTGTCGCGTAAAACCCTCGGTAAGTGCGGCTCCGATGCCTGAGCCGCCGCCGGTGATCAGCACGGAAGCGCCTTCGAGATCGGGGAATCGCGCCGATGGCATCATGTCTTTCGCTGTCCCAAATTGCCTGCAGGAAATTGCGAGGCATGGTATCGGCGAAGCCGGAGCGAAGGGCAAGGCCTATCCCCGCCGCAGATCAAGGCGATTTATCAGCCAAGTGTCCGATGTTTGATCGAGAACTACGCGGAAATAGTCCTGCCTCACTGCTGCGTTCGACGGTCTTGGACGCGAGGCTCAAGCAGCTTGGACATTGGATGAATTGACCCTCCCGGCTTTGCGTGATCAAAGGCCGAGAATTGATAGATAAGTCCGATCTTCGCGGAGATGAGTGGAATGACCGACCGCATCGAAATCGCCGGCCTGCAGATTGCCCGCGAGCTGCATGATTTCGTGGTCGACGAGGTCATTCCGGGAACCGGCATCGATGCCAGGGAATTCTGGGCGGGCCTTTCGAACATCGTCCACGATCTCGCGCCGCGCAACCGTGCGCTACTTAGGCGCCGCGACGACCTGCAGGGCAAGATAGACGCCTGGCACCGCAAGCATGGCGCACCGAGCGACATGGAGGATTACAAGGCCTTTCTCGTCGAGATCGGCTATCTCGTCCCCGAAGGCACGCCCTTCAAGGTGACGACGGAGAATGTCGATCCGGAGATCGCATCGATCGCCGGGCCGCAGCTCGTCGTGCCGGTGATGAATGCGCGCTATGCGCTCAACGCCGCCAATGCGCGCTGGGGCTCGCTTTATGACGCGCTCTACGGCACCGACGCCATCACAGATGTCGGAGGCGCGGAGAGGGGTAAGGACTACAACCCCGTGCGCGGTGGTAAGGTGATCGCCTGGGTGCGCAACTTCCTCGACGCTGCCGTACCGCTCGACGGTGCAAGCTGGCGCGAAGTGCGCGACTTCTCGGTTGCCGATGCGCAACTCGTGGTCTCGCTCGACGGCGGCCGGGCGACCGGCCTGAAGGATCCGGAAAAATTCGCCGGCTATCTCGGTGAGGCGGCCGGGCCGGACCAGTTCCTGCTCCGGAACAACGGCATTCATATCGAGATCCTGATCGACCCCACCTCGGCGATCGGCAAGGCCGACTCGGCCAACATATCGGATGTGTGGGTGGAGTCGGCCATCACGACCATCCAGGATTTTGAGGATTCGATCGCCGCGGTCGATGCCGAGGACAAGGTCGCGGCCTACCGCAACTGGCTCGGCCTGATGAAGGGCGACCTCCAGGAAGAGGTCGAGAAGGGCGGCAAGACGTTCACCCGCAAGCTCAATCCCGATCTCGACTACAAGGCCCCCGACGGTTCGACCTTCGAGGTGAAGTGCCGCTCGTTGATGCTGGTCAGGAATGTCGGCCACCTGATGTCCAATCCTGGGATCGTCGACCGCGAGGGACACGAGGTTCCGGAAGGCATCATGGATGCGGCCGTGACTGCGCGGATCGCGCTGCACGCCATCGGCGAGAACGGTCGCCGCAAGAATTCGCGCGCCGGCTCGATGTATGTGGTGAAGCCCAAGATGCATGGGCCGGACGAGGTCGAGTTCGCGGTAGAGATCTTCGCGCGCGTCGAGAAGATGCTGAAGATGAAGCCCAACACCATGAAGATGGGCATCATGGACGAGGAACGTCGTACTACCGTCAACCTCAAGGAGTGCATCCGCGCCGCCAAGGAGCGCGTGGTGTTCATCAATACCGGCTTCCTCGACCGCACCGGCGATGAGATCCATACCTCGATGGAAGCGGGTCCGATGATCCGCAAGGGCAACATGCGTCAGGCGGCCTGGATTTCGGCCTATGAAGCCTGGAACGTCGACACCGGTCTCGAATGTGGCCTGTCGGGCCATGCCCAGATCGGTAAGGGCATGTGGGCGATGCCCGACATGATGGCGGCGATGCTGGAGCAGAAGATCGGCCATCCGAAGGCGGGCGCCAACACGGCATGGGTGCCCTCCCCGACCGCCGCGACGCTGCATGCGACGCACTACCATCGGGTTGATGTGCACGCCGTGCAGGAAGAGTTGAAGAACCGGCCGAAGGCAAAGCTCGACGACATATTGTCCGTGCCGGTCGCCGTGCGGCCGAACTGGACGGCGGAGGACATCCAGAAGGAGCTCGACAACAACGCCCAGGGGATTCTCGGCTATGTCGTGCGCTGGATCGACCAGGGCGTCGGCTGTTCCAAGGTGCCTGACATCAACGATGTCGCGCTGATGGAGGATCGCGCCACGCTGCGCATCTCCTCGCAGCACATCGCCAACTGGCTGTACCATGGCGTATGCAGCGGCGAGCAGGTCATGGAGACGCTCATGCGCATGGCGGCCGTGGTCGATGAGCAAAACCAAGGCGACCCGCTCTACCGGCCGATGGCCCAAGATTTCGACAATTCGATCGCCTTCCAGGCGGCCTGCGACCTCGTCTTCAAGGGCCGCGAGCAGCCGAACGGCTACACCGAGCCGGTGCTTCACGCGCGCCGGCTGGAGCTGAAGGCGCGGGACCGGGCGGGATGACACGCGCGGGCGGCGCTTCATGATCGTCCTCGCCATCGACACGGCCTCGGCGCTCTGCGCGGCCGCCTTGTATGACAGCGATGCCGGAAAGGAACTTGGCCGGGCGGTGCTCGATCTCGGCAAGGGTCATGCCGAGCACCTGATGGGTGTCGTTCATGACGCCATGGCGAAGGCCGGTGTGGATTTTCCAGCTCTCGGTCGTATCGCCGTGGCGGTCGGACCCGGTTCCTTCACCGGCGTGCGTGTCGGCGTGTCGGCCGCGCGGGGCTTTGCGATGGCGGTGAAGATCCCGGCGGTCGGCGTGACGACGCTGGAGGCGATCGCGGCGGACGCACGCGAGAAGGTTGGCGCGAGGAAAGTGATGGCAGCGCTCGACGGCGGCCGGGGCGAAGTGCATCTGGCTGTCTACGACGAAGCGGGTGCGCTGTTGTTCGGGCCGGTGGCGACGACGCTCCAGGGGGCTGCCGCCATTGCCAGGGAGCACATGCCGCTTCTGGTTGGCACGGCGGCGGCGATGGTTGTCGAAGAGGCGCAGGCGGGGCTTGAAACCGGCGCAGCGGTCGCAACCGCCGACATAGGGGTTTATGCCCGGCTCGGCGCTGTGAAAGAAGCCGGGGAGAAGCCGAAGCCGCTCTATCTGCGCGACGCCGACGCCAAACCGCAGGCCGGTTTCGTCCTGCCGCGAATCCGGTCATGATCCCTGTCGGAAACGCCCACACGACAAGACGAAGTTCATGCGCATACCCTTTCTGACGCCGAGAATCCGCGATTATGCGCTGGAGCCGCTGACCTTGAAGGACAGCCCGGCCGTGTCGGCGATCCACCACGAGGATTTCGTGCGTCCCTGGAGCGACGGCGAGTTCGCCAGCCTGCTCGGGCAGGAGACGGTGTTCGGCTTCGCCGCCCGCGAGACCGGCAGGGGCGATGCGCCGCCGGTCGGCTTCGTGCTGGCCAGGCTGGCGGCCGGTGAGGGTGAGATCCTGACGGTGGCGGTGGCGCGGACGCATCGCCGGCAGGGGTTGGGTTGGCGGCTGATGGACGCGGTCCTGCGCGAGCTTCACAGCCAGCGGGCCGAAGCGCTTTTCCTCGAGGTCGACGAGACCAATGCGGCGGCGATCGCGCTCTACCGGCGGCTCGGCTTCTTCGAGGTCGGCAAGCGGCCGCGTTATTACGAGACCGGCGAAGGCAGGAGCGGCGCGCTTGTCATGCGGCGCGATCTTCGTTAGCGCGTATTCATGAAGCATGTTTCTTGCCCGGAAAGTCCGCAAATTTCCGGGATGGCGCTTCGCGGCAGTTTCAGGTTTTCCGACCGGAATTGCGACAAATAGGGGCGGCGCGACGAGATGATCGGCAGTATCCGGCTTGTGGTCGCGCTCGGCTGCGTCGTCGTCTCGACGCTGGTGCTGGTGCCTCTCCAGCTGATCGCCATGAAGACGAAACTCTGGAGCGAGTGGCGCGTACTGCGCCTCTGGCACCGGGGGAACTGCCGGGCGCTGGGCTTCCGTGTCCACCAGAAGGGCGGCCTGACGGCGAAAAGGCCGCTGGTCGTGGCGGCGAACCATGTTTCCTGGACCGACATCTCGGTCATCGGCTCGCGCTGCGATGTTTCCTTCATCGCCAAGGCCGACATGGCTGCCTGGCCGGTGATGGGCTGGCTGGCGAAACTGCAGCGCACCATCTTCATCGAACGCGAGCGCCGGCGCACCTCCGGCAAGCAGGCTAGTGAGATCGCCAGGCGGCTTGCCGATGGCGAGGCGGTGGTGCTGTTCGCGGAGGGCACGACTGGCGACGGCAATCTCGTCCTGCCGTTCAAGAGTACGCTTTTCGGCGCCGCCACCATGGCGATTTCCGAAGGCGCGGTCGACAGGGTCTTCATCCAGCCGCTGACCATCGCCTATACCCGTGTCCAGGGCCTGCCGATGGGCCGCCAGCATCGGCCGCTCGCCTCCTGGATCGGCGATACGGACCTGGCGCCGCATGCCGTCGCGCTGCTCAAGGAAGGCGCGGTCGACGTGGAGCTGCATTTCGGCGAGGCGATCGAGTTTTCCGCCGGCGACAATCGCAAGGAGGCGACCAAGCGCGCCGAGGCGGATGTGCGCGCCATGCTGGGGACGGCGCTTGCCAGCCCGGAGCCGAGCCGGCGCAGGCCCGCCTAGCCAGAATCGTCTGTTTTTCGTCATCAAAACCCTCTAAAAGCCGCCGCATGGAACTGGAACAGATCGATCCGGCCGAGAGCTACGACCGCGCGGATGGCGAGTTGAGCGCGCCGGCGGCGGTGAAGAAGGTCTTCGTCAAGACCTATGGCTGCCAGATGAACGTCTATGACAGTCAGCGCATGTCGGACGCGCTGGCGGCTGACGGCTATGCCGGCACGGACAGGATCGAGGACGCCGATCTGGTGCTCCTCAATACCTGCCATATCCGCGAGAAGGCAGCCGAGAAGGTCTATTCCGAGCTTGGCCGTATCCGCGACCTGAAGGCCGAGCGGGCGAGCCGCGGGCTGGAGACGGTGATCGGCGTCGCCGGCTGCGTGGCGCAGGCGGAAGGCCGAGAGATCATCCGCCGGCAGAGCGCGGTCGACCTGGTGATCGGCCCCCAGACCTATCACCGCCTGCCCGAAGCATTGCGAAAGGCGCGGGACGGTCAAAAAGTCGTCGAGACCGAATATGCCATCGAGGACAAGTTCGAGCATTTGCCGAAGCCGCGCAGGGCCGAGATCGTCGGGCGCGGCGTGACGGCATTCCTGACGGTGCAGGAAGGCTGCGACAAATTCTGCACCTTCTGCGTGGTGCCCTATACGCGCGGCTCGGAAGTGTCGCGCCCGGTGGGGCAGATCGTGGCGGAGGCGGAAAAGCTGGCTGAAGCCGGCGTGCGCGAGGTGACGCTGCTCGGCCAGAACGTCAACGCCTGGCACGGCGAAGGTCCGGATGGTGGTGAATGGGGGCTCGGCCGGCTGCTTTTCCGGTTGGCGGAAATCCCTGGCATCGCGCGCCTGCGCTACACGACCAGCCATCCGCGCGACATGGATGACGAACTGATCGCCGCGCATCGCGATTTGCCGGCGCTGATGCCGTACCTGCACCTGCCGGTGCAGTCGGGTTCGGATCGCATCCTCAAGGCGATGAACCGCCGTCACAAGGCCGTAGACTATATGAGGCTGATCGAGCGCATCCGCGCGGTACGGCCGGACATGGCGATGTCGGGCGATTTCATCGTCGGCTTTCCCGGCGAGACCGATGCCGACTTCGAGACGACGATGGAGCTGGTGCGGAATGTGCATTATGCGCAGGCCTTCTCCTTCAAATATTCGCCACGCCCCGGCACGCCGGGCGCGGAGATGAAGGACCATGTCGCAGAAGCCGTGAAGGATGAGCGTCTGCAGCGCCTGCAGGCGCTGCTCAACGAGCAGCAGCGCGCATTCACGGCCGCGATGGCCGGCAAACGTATGGACCTCCTGATCGAGAAGCCGGGTCGCCAGCCCGGCCAGCGGGTCGGCCGTTCGCCATGGCTGCAGCCGGTGATTGTTGATGAAACCGCCGGCGAAATCGGTGACATTATCGATGTGCGAATCATCAGGACGGGCCAGAACAGCCTGTTCGCCGAGCCGGTGTGATGCCGGCTGACCAGGAGAGACGGTTGAGCGCTACCGAATTGAAGAAGCCGCCGGCCAGTCCAGCATCGGGGCCGGCCTCCGGGGCTTCCGACATGGCGCATATCGTGCTCACCTTCGACAACAACAGGCTGGCGAGCGCGCTCTACGGACAGTTCGACGAGAATCTGGCGCGTCTCGAGCAGAAGCTCGGCGTCGACATCCGTTCGCGCGGCAATCAGCTGACCATCAAGGGTTCGTCCTCGGCGGCCGAGCAGGCGCGGCGCGCGCTCGACAATCTCTACGGCATCCTGCAGAAGGGCGCCGATATCGGCCAGTCGGACGTCGACGGCGCGGTCCGTATGGCGATCGCCGCCGACGACCAGCTGACGCTGCCGACGCTCGAACGGAAGGGCAAGATGGCGGCCGCCCAGATCGCGACACGCAAGCGCACCATCTACGCCCGCTCGACCAATCAGGACGCCTATATGCGCGCCCTGGAGCGGTCGGAACTTGTGTTCGGCATCGGCCCGGCCGGCACCGGCAAGACTTATCTCGCAGTGGCGCATGCAGCGATGCTGCTCGAGCGCGGCATGGTGGAGCGCATCGTGCTGTCGCGTCCGGCGGTCGAGGCCGGCGAGCGGCTGGGCTTTCTGCCCGGCGACATGAAGGAAAAGGTCGATCCCTACCTTCGTCCCCTCTACGACGCTCTCTACGACATGATGCCGGCCGACAAGGTCGAGCGGGCGATCACTGCCGAGGTGATCGAGATTGCGCCGCTGGCGTTCATGCGCGGCCGCACGCTGGCGCATTGCGCCGTCATCCTCGACGAGGCGCAGAACACGACGCCGATGCAGATGAAGATGTTCCTGACCCGTCTTGGCGAGGGTTCGCGCATGATCGTCACCGGCGACCCGACGCAGATCGACCTGCCGCCGAACACCAAGTCCGGGCTGGTCGAGGCGTTGCGTATCCTGGACGGCGTGCCGGGCGCCGTGACCGTGCGCTTCAACGACACCGACGTGGTCAGGCATCCGCTGGTCGCTGAGATCGTCAAGGCCTACGACCGCGACGCCAAGGTGGCGCGCGGCCTCGGCACTGGCGAGAACTGATCGGACCGTTCCGCCGGGGGCGGCTTCCGCCGCATTGTCTCCATGTCGCAACCGCGCAAACCACGCATCGCCATCGACCTCGCCGTCGAGGCCGGCGACTGGCCGGCGAAACGGGCGCTGAGGAGCCTCGTCGGCAAAGCGGTGGAGGCAGCGCTGCGGGAAGCCGGCATCCAGGCCGGGGCCAACTCCGAACTCAGCGTGGTCTTCACCGACGATGCGCATATCCGCACGCTGAACGCAGGCTGGCGCAGCAAGGACAAGCCCACCAACGTCTTGTCTTTCCCGGCATTTCCGATGAAGCCGGGCGACAAGCTGCCGCCGATGCTGGGCGATGTCGTGCTGGCCGCCGAGACGGTGGCGCGCGAGGCCGGGCTGGAAGGCAAGCCGCTCGACCACCACATAACGCACCTCGTGATACATGGCGTCCTGCACTTGCTCGGCCATGATCACGAGGACGAAACGGAGGCGGAGCAGATGGAAGCGCTGGAGCGGGCCGCTCTCGCGAGGCTTGCCATTCCCGATCCCTACGCGTAACAGGGAATGGAAACCAACCCGACGAAGATGAACGACACACCAGAGCCTGCCGCGCGGCCCGAGACGGGCAGCGCAAAAGCCGAATCGGCGGAAGAAGGCCCGAGTTCGAGTCCCAGTCAGCCCACGACGCAGCCCGCGTCTCCGGTCGCGGCGGTCGAGACGTCGGCCGAGCGGCCGTCGTTCTTCGAGCGGCTGGCCGGCCTGTTCCGGCACAGGAATGGTTCCAGCCTCCGAGAAGAGATAGCCGACGCGCTTGCCGAAACGGCGGCTGACGCGGAGTCCTTCTCGCCGGGCGAGCGGGCAATGCTCCACAACATCCTCAGGTTGCGTGAGGTGCGCGTCGAGGACGTCATGATCCCCCGCGCCGATATCGAGGCGGTCGAGATCGGCATCACGCTCGGCGAGCTGTTGACCGTGTTCGAGCAATCCGGCCACTCGCGCATGCCGGTCTACGCCGAGACGCTCGACGACCCCAGGGGCATGGTGCACATCCGCGACGTGCTGGCCCACATCACCAAACTCGCCCGCACCAAGAAAAGCCGCGCCCGCAAAGCGCCTCCGCCGACGCTCGATTTCGCCAATGTCGACCTAGGCAAGTCGATCGGCGAGTTGAACCTCATGCGCACCGTGCGTTTCGTGCCGCCCTCCATGCTCGCCTCGGATCTGATGGGGCGCATGCAGGCGAGCCGCACGCAGATGGCGCTGGTCATCGACGAATATGGCGGCACCGACGGTCTGGTGTCGCTGGAAGACATCGTCGAGATGGTGGTCGGCGACATCGAGGACGAGCACGACGACGAGGAGCCGATGATCACCCAGGCCGGCGACGGCATCTACGTCGTCGACGGCAAGGCGGAGATCGACGAGGTGGCCAAGCTTATCGGCGAGGGCTTCAAGGCCGGCGAGCACGGCGAATATGTCGATACGATCGGCGGCATGATCTTCAACACGCTCGGTCGCGTGCCGGCGCGGGGCGAAGTCGTCCAGGCCATCCCGGGCTTCGAGTTCCACGTGCTCGACGCCGATCCGCGCCGCGTGAAACGGGTGCGCATCGTCGACATCGTCAAGGCCGAACGCCGCCGCCGCGCGGCACGCGTCGAGCAGCCCGCGCCGTGAAACTGACGTTTCAGGTGTGATTTTTCGCTCACGGGCCGCACCGCCGCCCAGGGGCGGCTGTTTCCGCAGAGGAGCGGGATGGAGTATGCGCGTGGTGCGAGGGGTGGGGCGAAAAAAGGAAAACATTCCTGACATCTCCTGACATACGCGCCGTCGCCAGTATGGCGCGGGCATGTCCGGGAAAGACGATGCATCCGCCGCCGGTTCATTCCGCGCGTGAAAAGAACTAACCTTCGCCCCGTGATTCTCAAAGGCGCGTGACCCGGCTTGCAACAGGCGGTCATGCCGAAGCTGGATGGGGCGGGTTTGCGCATGGAGCGCCTGGCGGGGCGGATAATTCTGCTTTGGGGCTGGCGCCGACTGGCGGCCGCTTTCGTCGCCGGCGCCGTTCTGGTGCTGACGCAGGCGCCATACGATTTCTTCGCCGCCGGTTTCGTGTCCTTCCCCGTGCTTGTCTGGCTCATCGACGGCGCGACGGCGGAGGCTTCGCCCAATCCGCTGCGGCGCCTGAAGCCCGCCTTTGCCGTCGGCTGGTGGTTCGGCTTCGGCTATTTTCTCGCCGGCCTCTGGTGGATCGGCGGAGCGGTGCTTGTCGAGGCCGACAGCTTCGCCTGGGCGCTGCCCTTCGCGGTGCTGGGCATACCCTTGCTCCTCGCCTTCTTCTACGGTTTTGCCGCGCTCTTTGCCCGCCTGTTCTGGGCGAACGGCGTTGCCCGCATCGCGGCGACTGCCTTCGGCTTCGGCCTGGCTGAATGGCTGCGCAGCTTTCTCTTCACCGGCTTCCCCTGGAACCCCGTCGGGCTTGCGGCGATGCCGACGCCGCTCCTGATGCAGAGCGTGGCGTTGACGAGCGTGACGGGTATGAATGCGTTGGCCGTCTTCGTCTTCGCCATGCCGTCGCTGTTCGCGGCGAAGCAGAACCTGCGGCTCGGCCTGGCGCTTGCCGTCCTGCTCGCCGCAGCACATGCCGGCTACGGCTACATCCGGCTGAACCAGCCGGTCGATGCCTCCGGCGGCACGCTCGCCGTCCGCATCGTGCAGCCATCCGTCGACCTGGCGGAGAAGTGGGACGACAGCGTGCGCGACCGCATCTTCCAGACGACGATGGACCTGTCCGCGCGACCGCCCGAGCCGGGCCGGCCCTCGCCGCAGCTCATATTGTGGCCGGAGACGTCGGTGCCGTTCTTCTTCACGGAGCGGCCGGATGCGCTTGTTGCGCTGGGCGAGATGCTGAAGCCCGGCCAGATGCTGGTGGCCGGCGCCGTGCGGGAGGAAGCATCCGGCCCGCAGCCGCTCTATTACAATTCCGTCCTGGCGATAAACGACAGCGGCGAGATCGTCGACGCGGTCGACAAGGTGCATCTCGTGCCGTTCGGCGAATACATACCCTTCGCCAACCTGGCGGCTCGCTTCGGCATAGGGCAATTGGTCGCGGGCCCGATGAATTTCGTCGCCGGCAGCCAGCGTCATCCGCTCGAACTGCCTGGCGGCATCAGGGCTTCACCTTTCATTTGCTATGAAATTATTTTCCCGGAGCTGGTGGCAGTTGACGTTACGTCAACCAGGTTTATTGTAAATGTCACAAACGACGCTTGGTTTGGCGACACGCCCGGTCCTTACCAGCACTTCCGGCAGGCGCAGCTGCGTGCCGTGGAAAATGGTTTGCCGGTACTGCGTGCCGCCAATAACGGGATTTCGGGCGCCATCGATTCCCGCGGCCGCGTGATCGATGCGCTCGCTTTGAATGTCAGGGATGCGTTCGACGTCGAGATAGACTTGCCCGACGAGCCGGACACGCTGGTTCCGCGGCGTCAATTCGTCGGCTACGCGATCGTCGCATTTTTCGCATTTTTCGCATTCACAGGAAGGGTCTGGCAGCGACCGCGGACGAATTGACAGCGGATATATTAGAAACTCATATTGGAAGGATCCGGCAAAACAGGCTTTCAGCCGCTGCATTCGTTGGGGTGAGGGGTGCGCCGGAAAGACAAAAATACAAATCAGAAAAGCCGGCAACGACCGGTGAGGAAAAAATGGCAGACAAAGAAAACAAGAAGAAGCCGAATCCGACGGATGTGCACGTTGGGTCCAGGATCAGGCTTCGCCGCAACATGCTTGGCATGAGCCAGGAGAAGCTGGGTGAGAATCTCGGCATCACTTTTCAACAAATCCAGAAATATGAGAAGGGCACGAACAGGGTAGGCGCGAGCCGGCTGCAGGCGATAGCCGATGTCCTTTCCGTTCCGGTCGCCTTCTTCTTCGAGGACCTGCCGGGCGAGGAGACGGCCCGCAACCGCGGCTTCGCGGAGGATTCGTCCGCTGCGTTCGCGATCGACTTCTGCACCAGCGCGGAAGGGCTGCAGCTCAACCGCGCCTTCGTGAGGATCTCCGACATGAAGGTGCGGCGCAGGATCATCGACCTGGTGAAGAGCCTCGCCTCCGACGAAGGCGACTAGAGCCGGCCGTATCAGCCTCGAAAGCGGCCTGTGTCCGGCGGATCGCAATTCTGCCCGATGATTCCAAACGACGAGCTCGTCAGGGAAAATACTTCCCGGGCGGCCGCCGTTCCGGGGCAAAGCCTGCTTGACGAATAAGGGCCGGCATCGCTAACACCTTGGCCGCCCGAAGTCGGCCTCCGCCGGCAAAGCCTTTTCAAGAGGGGACACCCGTGACGCGGCAGAATTATCTCTTCACTTCGGAATCGGTTTCCGAGGGACATCCCGACAAGGTCTGTGACCGTATCTCCGACGAGATCGTCGATCTGGTCTATCGCGAAGCCAAGAAGACCGGCATGGACCCGTGGAAAGTGCGTGTCGCCTGCGAGACGCTGGCCACCACCAACCGCGTCGTGATCGCCGGTGAAGTGCGCGTGCCCGACACGCTGCTGAAAAAGGACAAGGCCGGCAATATCCTGAAGGACGCCTCGGGCCACCCGGTCGTCAATCCGGCGAAATTCAAGTCGGCCGCCCGCAAGGCCATCCGCGCCATCGGCGACGAGCAGAGCGGCTTCCACTGGAAGACGGCGAAGATCGACGTGCTGCTGCACGGCCAGTCGCCCGACATCGGCCAGGGCGTCGACAACGCCGCCGACCGTCAGGGCGAGGAGGGCGCAGGCGACCAGGGCATCATGTTCGGCTATGCCTGCCGCGAGACGCCGGACCTCATGCCGGCGCCGATCTACTACAGCCACAAGATATTGGAGCTGCTCTCGGCGGCCCGCCATGCCGGCGAGGGCGAGGTCGGCAAGCTCGGGCCCGACGCCAAGAGCCAGGTCACGGTGAAGTATGTCGACGGCAAGGCCGCCGAGGTCACCTCCATCGTGCTCTCGACCCAGCATCTCGACGGAAGCTCGGATTCCAAGAAGGTGCGCAAGGTGGTCGAGCCCTTCATACGCGAGGCACTTGGCGATCTCACGATAGCCGACGACTGCGCCTGGTACATAAACCCGACGGGCAAGTTCGTCGTCGGCGGTCCGGACGGCGACGCCGGCCTGACCGG
>JAEYXI010000147.1 GCA_023428515.1 Pseudomonadota bacterium
GGGATGCGGCTTTCGACAGACTCGACCGCGCGGAAAAAAGCCTGGTGCTGCGCGACTTCCATTCGCCGAACATCATCTGGCGAGCGGAGCGGAAGGGCCATGACCGGTTGGGCATCATCGATTTCCAGGACGCGCGGATCGGACCTTCGGCTTATGACGTGGCCTCGCTCGCCATGGACGCGCGCGTGACGGTGCCGCCGGAAATCGAGAAGACCACAGTCGACGCTTATGTCGCGGCGCGACGCGATCACGACGGATTTGACGAGGCGCGTTTTGCCGAGGCTTATGCCATCATGGCGGCGCAGCGGAACTCGAAGATTCTCGGCATATTCGTGCGGCTCAACGAACGCGACGGCAAGCCTGCCTATCTAAGACACCTGCCGCGCATCAGGAATTATCTGGAACGGGCGCTGGCGCATCCGGCGCTCGCCGAACTGCGTGAGTTCTACCTGCGCAACGGATTGATCGGGGGAGCTGCATGAGCACGAGACCGAAGATCGCCATGGTGTTGGCCGGCGGGCGCGGCGTGCGCATGCGTCCGATCACCAACACGATCCCAAAGCCGCTGGTCAAGATCGCCGGCCGCACGCTGCTCGACCGCGGGCTGGATACGCTGGCCGCCGCCGGCGTCGAGAAAGCGGTCGTCAACGTGCACCATTTCCCCGAGCAGATCGTCGCCCATGTCGCGTCGCGTTCGCGGCCGAAGGTGGTGATTTCCGACGAGAGCGCCGGGCTGCTCGATTCGGCCGGCGGCATCGTCAAGGCGCTACCGAAGCTCGGCCGCGAGCCGTTCTATGTCCTGAACGCGGACACGTTCTGGATCGACAGCGGCGAGCCGAACCTCATCCGCCTCGGACTTGCGTGGGATGTCGCGAGAATGGATATTCTGCTCATGCTGGCAGATCTCCAATCCGCGACCGGGCACACCGGCGGCACCGATTTCCTTGTTGGCGCCGACGGGACGCTGAGCCGGGCGCACAACGATCCGGCCGGGCTGATCTATGCGGGCGCGGCGATCGTCAATCCTGCGATCTTTGCCGGCGTGCCGGAGGGACCGCTGTCGCTCAACCGCTATTTCGACGAGGCGATCGCCAAGGGCCGCCTGTTTGGCATGGCGATGCGCGGCAGCTGGATCACGGTCGGCACGCCGGACGCGATCCCGCTCGCCGAAGCGGCGGTCGAGCGGGCGCTCGCCGGAGCGGCATGAACGCACGCACGCTTCCGCGCGTCTTCTCCATCCCGCCCGGCGCGGCATTCCTCCCGACGCTGGCCGATACGCTGCTGGCCGGCCGGCTGGTGCCGGGCTTCCGCCCTGACGGTGACCCGCTGAAGCTTGCAGGCGTGACAATTTACGTTCCGACCCGGCGCGCGGCGCGTGAACTGCGCTCGGTTCTCGTCGAAAGATCGGCGGGAGGTTCGGCGATCCTGCCGACGGTGAAGCCGCTCGGCGAGTTCGACGAGGACGAGGCGGCGTTCGGCGAGGAGGGCGCCGGCGCGCTCGACCTCGCGCCGCCGATCTCGGCTATTGACCGGCTGCTCCATCTGGCGCCGCTGGTGCGCGCCTGGAAGAAGCGGCTGCCGGCGCATGTCGCAGCGCTTTTCGACGAGGAGATGGTGGTGCCGGCTTCCGCGGCCGACGCCATCTGGCTGGCGCGCGACCTCGCCGCGCTGATGGACGAGATCGAGACGGAGGGCTCCGACTGGGCGCGGCTGGCGCAGCTTGCGCCGGAAAACCTGTCGGGCTGGTGGCAGGTGACGCTCGACTTCCTGTCGATCGTGACCGAGCACTGGCCGGAATTTCTCGCCGCACGGGGACAGTCCAATCCGGCGGCGCACAGGAGCGCGCTGATCAGGCTCGAGGCCGAGAGGTTGCGTAGGAATCCGCCATGCGGTCCGGTGATCGCGGCGGGTTCGACCGGCTCCATTCCGGCGACGGCGGAACTGCTGTCGGCGATCGCGCGGCTGTCCAACGGCGCGGTGGTGCTGCCTGGACTGGACAAGGAGATGGACGAGCAATCCTGGTCGGTGTTGACGGAGCCGGCGCCCAAGCCGGCCGTGCTCGGCCATCCGCAATACGGCCTGGCGAAACTGCTCGGCAAGATGGGTGTCACGAGGGCCGACATCGAGGAGATCGGCGCTCCGGACCAGCAGGCAAGGCTGCGCGAGCGACTGGTGTCGGAAGCGTTGCGGCCGGCCGAGACGACGGACGAGTGGGCCGGCAGCCGTACCGGCTTCGGCGCGGCGGATATCGATACGGCGCTCGCCGGGGTGACGCTGGTCGAGGCGCCGCGCGAACGCGACGAGGCGGCGACAATCGCAGTTGCGCTCCGCCAGGCGGTGGACGAAACGGGAGGCAAGGCGGCGCTGGTCACCGGCGACCGCGAGCTGGCGCGCCGGGTGTCGGCGGAACTCCTGCGCTTCGGCGTGCGTGCCGACGATTCCGGCGGCACGCCGCTCGCCAACACACCGCCGGGGGCTCTGCTACGCCTGATGCTGGAAGCGGTGTTCCGGCCGGGCGATCCGGTCGCGGTGGTGGCGCTGCTGAAGCATCCGCTGCTGATGCTCGGCCTGGAGCGGTCGCGTGTGCGCCATGCGGCCGAGACGATCGAGCTG
>JAEYXI010000255.1 GCA_023428515.1 Pseudomonadota bacterium
CTACCGCTCCGAAGAGCGCGCGCGGCAGGATGACGGGGTTGCCGCGTTTGCCGTCATGCGTGGCGCGCACGACCGCCTGTCCGCCCGACTTTCGGAATGCGGCGACAAGGCGGTCGAGATCGGCGGAGGATACTGCGGGCATGTCGCCAAGCAGGATCAGAGCGCCGGCCGCATCTTCCGGAACTGCCGCAATGCCGGCTTTGAGCGAACTCGAAAGTCCGGACGCGAAGTCGGGATTATGCGCGAAGGCCATTTCCAGCCCTTCGAGCGTCTCGCGGATGCGCGCCGCCTGATGGCCGGTGACCACCACCGTGCCTGACACCTTTGACGCCAGAGCGCGCTCGGCCGTCTGGCGGATCAGCGGCGTGCCGGAAAAATGCGCCATCAGCTTGTTCGGGCCGCCCATGCGGGTCGAACGGCCGGCAGCGAGCACGACCACGTGCACTTTGGTCGCTGCGGAGGGAGATGGGATCTCGCGCGGCTGCGGGCGCGTCGGAATCTCCATCAGCAGACCACCGACACCCATGCCGGCTATGTCGCCGGCCGCCACGTCGATACCGGCCATGAGGCGGTCCAGAACCCAATCGAAGCCGTTTTCCTTGGGGCTGCGCGCACAGCCGGGTGCACCGATGACCGGCTTGCCACCGAGTTTTCCCAGGACCAGCAGATTACCCGGATCGACCGGCATGCCGGCGCGCAGCACCTCGCCGCCAACCCGCCTGATGGCTGCGGGGATGACATCGTCGAAATCGCAAAGCGCCGACGCACCGAAGATGATGACCATGTCGCTCGTCGTCGACAACGCCTCGATCGCGTCCGTTAGCGGTTCGACCGCATGCGGCGTGTGCAACTCGTTCCCAATTGTGCTGCCCGATCGCGCGAGCCGGCTTGCCGTCACACGTGCAGTCTTGGCCAGGATACTGTCCTTCAGGCCTGGAAGCACGGTCTGAACCAGTCCGACAGTCATCGGCCTATAGGCATGGACCGCAAATATTTCCGACGCCGCGAGCATCGTGGCCGCCGTCCCGACCAGAGCGTGATCGACAGCGAAGGGAATGATCTTCACCGTCGCGACCATGTCGCCTTTTTCGACCGATTTGAATTGGGCGACGGTCGCCAGGGTGATCGCTGGATCAATCGCATTCAACCGATCGACCAAAGCCTTGTCGACAGCGAAGACGCCAGTTTGCAAGGCATGAAGGTTGACGCGGCCGGTGGCGGCAGGCTTCGTTTCAATACCGCGGAAGCGCATGGCGCCAGCAATCCTCGCCGCAGCCGCATCCTCATCGAGATCGTCAGCGGACAGGACGGCCGCAACCACCTCGCGGACACCCGCCGCTGTCAGGAAGGCGATGTCCTCGACCGTGAGGCGATGCGCCTTGCGGAAACGTCGATCGCCAGCTGTCGTGGCGTGCGCGAGCAAAGCGCCTTCCGCATTCTCCACCCGCACTGGCCCGAATTTCATGCCGCTTCGCCCTTCGGCTGACGTTCGCCCGACGCGCCGCGCGAGCGGAAGGCGCGCACAACTTGCGCCAGCACGGCAACGGCGATCTCAGCCGGGCTGGCGGCGCCTATATCAAGGCCGATTGGTGCTGCGATGCGCTCGATGTCCTCATGTTTTGCACCCAACGCAAGCAGCCGCTCGACACGTTTGGCATGTGTCTTCCGGCTGCCGAGCGCACCGACGTAGAAGCAGCCGGCGTCGAGCGCCGCCTTCAGCGCAAAATCGTCGATCTTGGGATCATGGGTCACCGCGGCAAGCGCGGAATATGCATCGAGCGGACGCTTCGCGAGTACGGTCTCCGGCCATTCCGGATAAAGATGGACGTCGGGAAAACGTTCTGGGCTGGCGAAGGCCGTGCGCGGATCGATGATCTCCAGCGGATAGCCGGCAATGCGCGCCATCGGGGCCAGTGCCTGGCTGATATGCACCGCGCCGATGACGACCAGCCGCGGGTGCGGCAGATGCGAGTTGAGGAAAAGCCGCCTGCCATCAGCCTCGACAGCACCGGAATTGCCGGAACGAAACGCCTTGGTCAGCGCCGCGCCGAATTCGCCCCCGACCACCTCGTTTTCCCGCACGAGCCTGGCGCTGCCGTTCTCCAAGTCGGTGACAAGCACCGCCGCACGGCGGGCGCGGCGTTCCTCGTTCAAGGCTCTGAGTACGGCAATGTCCATGGTTTCCTCGCCGCCTCAGCCAAGCTTCTCGACGTAAACCTTGATGCGCCCACCGCAGGAAAGGCCGACCTGCCAGGCCGTCTCGTCGGCGACGCCGAACTCAAGCATCTTGGCTTTGCCGCTGTCGATCACATCAATCGCCTCGGTAACGACTGCGCCCTCGACACAGCCGCCCGATACCGAGCCGTGGAAGTTGCCCTCGGCATCAATGATCAGATGGCTGCCGACCGGACGGGGCGCCGAGCCCCACGTCTCGACCACCGTAGCGATCGCAACATCGCGGCCTTCGTCCTTCCAGCCTTCCGCGATGATCAACGGATCGCGGGCATCATCGAGTTGGGCGGCGCTTTCCATGAATTCCTCCAATGCGATCTTATGCAGCCTCTCGCGTCAGCCACAAGCGCGGATCGACATGGCGCGAACTCGACCGGTCGAGCGAGGCGCAGAGATCGGACAGCGCATCCAGATTGTGCACTGCGCGAAACTCATCGACGTGAGGAAGCATCGCCCTCACTCCGCGCGCACGCGCCTCAAAGCCGTCGAAGCGCAGCAGCGGGTTCAGCCAGATCAATCGCCTGCATGATTTCCGCAGCCGCTCCATCTCCGTCGACAGGCCTGTCGTGTCGTCGCGTTCGAGCCCATCGGTGATGAGCAGCACGACCGCACCCTGCCCCAGCACGCGGCGCGACCAGAGCCGGTTGAACTCTGCCAGCGTATCGCCGATGCGCGTACCGCCCGACCAGTCCTTGACCGCCTCGGACGCTTCGGCGACCGCCTCGTCGGGATCGCGATGACGCATCTGCCGTGTCAGATTGGTCAATCGCGTACCAAAGACAAATGTGTGCACACGCTGTCGCTTCTCGGTCAGTGCGTGCAGGAAATGCAGGAAAATGCGCGTGTACTGGCTCATCGAGCCTGAAATGTCGGCAAGCACCACAAGCGGCGGATGCACCTCGCGAGGCGAACGGAAGCGCGGCAGGATCAGTTCGCCGCCAGTGCGTGATGCGAGCCGCATCATGGCGCGAGGGTCGACGCGCCGGCCCACAGGATCGGTGCGAAACCGCCGGGTACGCACCGTGTCAAAAGGCAGTTGCAGCCTTGAGATAGCTTGCCTTGCTTCCGCCAGCTCGTCAGCGGTCATCTGCGCGATATCCTTGCCGCGCAGAAGTTCGTTGCCCGAAGCGGTCAGGCGCGCGTTCATATCGATTTCGGGGATTTCCTGGAGCGGCTGGTTCTTGCGGTGCCCCTCGAACAGGGCGTCGGCGACGCGACTCTCGGCGGCACGCTTCTCCCGCTGCCTGTGGTCCGGCGCGACTGGCGAGAACATGGCAAGCATCTTCTCGATCAGTTCCCGCGACTTCCAGAACAGCCGGAAAGCCTCGTCGAAGGTGGCATGATCCTCGTGGCGCGACACGAGCACTGCGTGCAGGGTCCAATAGAAATCGTCGCGCGAGCCGATGCCGGCCGCCAGCACCGCTTCGATCGCATCCTTCACCGAAGCGGGACCGACCCGCATGCCGGCCTTGCGCAGGGTGCGCGCGAAATAGACGATATTGTCGGCGAGCCGCCCGTCCGGATTGGCATTGGCAGGCGTGGCCACGGCCGTCACTCCGCCGCAGCGGAAAGCTCGGCCTTGACCTCCTTGAGGATTCGCCGGCCTTCGCCCTGTTCGATCCGCGCGATGTCGTCCTGGTATTTCAGCAGCACACCGATCGTGTCCGACACGGTCTCGGGATCGAGGGCAACCTTGTCGAGTTCGGTCAACGCACCCGCCCAATCGATCGTCTCGGCGACGCCCGGCACCTTGAACAGCTCGAGCTGCCTCAGCTTCTGGATGAAACTCACGACTTCGGCCGACAGGCGTTCGTTGGCTTCGGGCACCTTACGACGGACGATCTCCAGTTCCCGCGCTGCGTCGGGATAATCGACCCAATGGTAGAGGCAGCGGCGTTTCAGTGCGTCGTGGATTTCGCGTGTGCGGTTGGTGGTGATGATGACGATCGGCGGCTCCTCAGCCTTGATGGTGCCTAGCTCAGGCACCGTCACCTGGAAATCGGAGAGGATTTCGAGCAGGAACGCTTCGAAGGCCTCGTCGGTACGATCGAGTTCGTCGATGAGAAATACCGGCGCGGCGCCCGGCTTGCCGGTCAACGCGTCGAGCACCGGGCGGCGGATCAGGTAGCGCTCGGAGAAGACATTCTTCTCCATCGCCTTGCGGTCGACTTCGCCGGCGGCCTCCTCCATGCGGATCTCGATCATCTGCGCCGCATAGTTCCATTCGTACACCGCGGAGGAAACATCGAGGCCTTCGTAGCACTGTAAACGGATGAGCCGGCGTCCGAGCGATTGCGCGAGAACCTTGGCGATTTCGGTCTTGCCGACGCCCGCCTCGCCCTCAAGGAAGAGAGGCCGTTTCATGCGCAGAGACAGGAAGAGCACCGTGGCCAGCGAGCGATCCGCAACGTAATCAGCACCGGCAAGCAGATCGAGCGTTTCGTCGATCGTCTCGGGCGCCTCGCGCGGATTGAGCTCGGTCATGCGATCAGGGTCCTCGGCCTCAAAAGATCCGGTAGTCGCGATTGAAATACATAAGAGGATGCAGGCTATCGCCAATGCGGATACCCGTCACCTGGCCAAAGAGGATGCGGTGCGTCGCGTGGTCCTTGGTATCGATGATCTGGCAATCGAACACGGCGAGCCCGCCGATCAACGTCGGCGCGCCGCTTGAGATACGATCCCATTCGGCCAGCGAGAAACGCTCCTCGACCGGCAGGCCGGTCTGGCCGGAAAAGCCTTCGGCAAGCGCCTGCTGGTCGCTGGCCAGCGTGTTGAGCGCAAAATTACCGTTCTGGAGGAAGGCTTCGTTCCTGAGGTTCTCGCGGTTGAGGCATACGAGAACGGTCGGTGGAGTGTCGGACACGGAACATGCGGCAATCACGGTCGCACCGCGCTTGCCCGCGGGTCCGTCAGTGGTAACGACATGAACCGCACCCGCAAACCGCGCCATCGCATCGCGATAGGTCTGCGGCCCGACTTCGTTCTTCTTCAGCACTCTTGATTTCCCGCGACGATCGGCCAACCGCTATATATGGCCGGAAAGCATGCCCCACAAGCAATGGGCAGTCTGTGCCCGGCGGCGGAATTCGTTTGTTGCGCTTGTGCAGACCAGCCTTTACGTCTTGCCGGGCATTGTCGGCAGGTCCCATTCTGCCGGCAAAGGGAGAATCACCGCCGCGCATGCGACCTCCGATCCGAACCCTCTGCGCCCTTGCAATGCTCGTGTTTGCCGGCGAAGCCGGAGCGCAGGCGTCGATCGGTCTGTCCGCGCCCCTCACCGGCCCCTCAGCCATACTCGGCCAGCAGATGCGTACCGGCGCGACCATGGCGGCCGAGCGCCTCGCCGATCCGGCGATCAGGCTTAGCGTCGCCGACGACGCCTGCACCGCCGATGGTGGCGCGCGTGCCGCACGTGAACTCGTGGCTGCCCGCGTTCAGGTCGTTATCGGCTTCCTGTGCAGCGAAGCGATCGAGGCGGCACTGCCGATCCTGAAAGAGGCGAATATACCGACCATCACGGTCGGCGTGCGCACGGACAGCCTGACCGACAGCAGGGGCAAGACGGGCTGGCCGGTCTATCGCCTCGGACCACGCGCCGACGGCGAGCGCGAGGCCGCCGGCCGCCTGCTGACGCGCCTTTGGGAACGCGAACTCTTCGCCATCGTCGATGACGGCACGATCTACGGTCGCGAGTTGTCCGAGAGCGTGCGCGTTGCGGCCGAAAAGGCCGGGCTGACGCCGGTCTTCGTCGACACGTTCCGGCCGCAGCTCGACAATCAGGTCGGGCTCGTGAGCCGTCTGAAACGTGCGGGCGCGACGCATGTCTTTGCTGGCGGCGACCGGGACGACATCGCGGTGATCGGACGAGACGCCGAGCAGTCGGGAAATGGTCTTGCGGTGGCGTCAGGCGAGACGCTGCGCTCGGTTGGCGAACCACCGCTCGCACC
Source organism: Pseudomonadota bacterium (assembly GCA_023428515.1). Next base: position 6,183 of record JAEYXI010000255.1, read on the forward strand.
GGGCACGTTGATGGTTGGCCTGCCCGATTGGCCCGACGTCGCGGTGCCTGCAGTGGCAGCGGCATTCGCGGAACGCCGGATCCTGGCGCAGGGTTATGTTTTGCCGGCCTACGCAGCGGTCGAGGTCGCACACGCCGCGATTGCCGACGCCGCCAGCACGGGCGGTTCGATCGGCAATCTCGCGGGCCGCGATTTCGCGACCGCGATCGGCACGGTAGCATTCGACGACAAGGGCGACCTGACCGAAAACCCGTACCGCCTGTTCCGCTTCGACGGCGAGAAATTCTCGGAAGCAACAGTACCCTGATGTTCCATACCGGTCCCCGCAACCTCATCACCGACGTCGCCGGCCTGCGCGTCGGCAACGCATCCGACGAAAAGCTCAAATCGGGTGTCACTGTCGTGCGCTGCGATACGCCTGCGGTGGCAGCCGTCCAGGTGCTTGGCGGCGCGCCGGGGACGCGCGAAACCGATCTGCTTGAGCCGCACAATTCGGTCGAGACCGTTCATGCCGTCGCCCTCTCCGGCGGCTCCGCCTATGGGCTGGATGCGGCCTCAGGAGTACAGGCCGCCTTGCGGGAAAGCCATATCGGTGTCGAGGTGCGCGGCTTTCGGGTGCCTATCGTGCCGGCGGCAATCCTGTTCGACCTGCCCAACGGCGGCGACAAGGACTGGGGTCTTTATTCCCCATATCGCGAGCTCGGCTACCGGGCTGCGGCCGACGCGAAACTCGATTTCCTTTTGGGCAGCGTAGGAGCCGGCACCGGTGCGACCACTGCCGGACTCAAGGGCGGACTAGGCTCCGCCTCGGTCGTTTTGCCGAGCGGCATCACTGTGGCCGCTCTGGCAGCAGCCAACAGCGCAGGCTCCGCTACGGTTGGCAAAAGCCCTCATTTCTGGGCAGCACCCTTTGAAGTCGGCACCGAATTTGGCGGACTGGGCCTGCCGCATCCCTTGCCGCCCGATGCCCAGGACATCGTCCTCAAATACCAACGGATGACGGCGATGGAAAACACCACCATCGCCATCATTGCCACCGATGCTGTGCTCACCAAGGCGGAGGCCAAGCGGCTGGCGATCTCCGCCCATGACGGTTTTGCCCGCGCCTTATGGCCGACGCACACGCCGGTCGATGGCGACCTCGTCTTCGCACTAGCGACAGGCACGAGCGGCATTGCCCCCAAGCTGGACCAGGCGATCGAACTCTACGCCGCGGCGGGCGCGGCTATGACACGCGCGATTGCACGCGGCGTCTATGCCGCAACGCCTGCAGAGAACGACCACTTGCCCGTCTGGTCGTCGCGGCTCAAATGACACCCGGAACGCAACGTTAGGACTCTGCCGGGATACTGGCCGGCCAGGCAATTCGCAGGACGTCAAATGTCTATCGGCCACCTCCCCGACGCTTTAGGAGCGGGACGGGCGTGACGACCCTATCAACAGCCAAGCACTCTTCCTGGCTGGCGGGAGCGCTCTCTGGCGCCATGCCTCCTTTGCTGCCCACCGTCGGCGGGGCAGTTCTGTGGGGCGCGGCGATGGGCGCCAGCGCGCTGATGGTGCTTGTTCTGGAGAACTGGGAAACGCCGCAAAAGATAAGGATCGTCACCGTGCTCTTTGCATTGGGTGGCACGCTGGCCTTCCCGGTGGGGCTGGTATTGGCGAGATTCCTGTCTCACCGACGGCGGCGCGAGACGGCCTTCGCGGCAGCTTTCCTCTCCTTTGCCTTCGTGACGGCTTGCGTGACTGGCGGGCTCTTTGCTTTGCAATACCGGGAATATTATGCCGAGTGGCACGCCGAGCCGTTCACCAGGATCTGGTTCCTGCAGTTCGTGCATACGATCGCCGCGGCTCTCTATCAGTTCGCCGTGCTTGGCCTCAGGCTCTTCTTTCCGTTCGGCTTTGTTGCTCTCCTTGTCGTGTCTTTATGGTTTGCGCGCCGCGCGCGTTGAGCATTCCTCCAGCCTCTGTTAGGGAGCGGCGATAAAAACCGACAGGAACCCGTTCCAAGATGATCCCACGCTATTCGCGCCCGGACATGGTTGCCATCTGGTCGCCGGAGACCCGCTTCCGCATCTGGTTCGAAATCGAGGCACATGCCTGCGATGCGCTGGCCGAAATCGGCGTGATCCCGAAGGAAGCGGCGAAAACCATCTGGGAAAAGGGCGGCGCAGCGAAATTCGACGTCGAGCGCATCGATGAGATCGAGCGCGTCACCAAGCATGATGTCATCGCATTCCTGACGCACCTTGCCGAATTCGTCGGCCCAGACGCCCGCTTCATCCATCAGGGCATGACCTCGTCGGATGTGTTGGACACGTGCCTTGCTGTGCAGCTTGCCCGCGCAAGCGACATATTGCTTGCTGATCTCGATGCGTTGCTGGCCGCGCTGAAGAGACGCGCTTTCGAGCACAAGGATACGGTCACGATCGGCCGCAGCCACGGCATCCACGCCGAACCAACGACCTTCGGCGTCAAGCTGGCGCTCGCCTATGCCGAGTTCTCCCGCGCCCGCGAGCGGCTCGTCCATGCCCGCGAGGACGTCGCGACCTGTGCCATCTCAGGCGCTGTCGGCACCTTCGCCAATATCGATCCTTACGTTGAGGAACATGTCGCTGCGAAGCTCGGCCTGAAGCCCGAGCCGGTTTCGACGCAGGTCATCCCGCGCGACCGCCATGCCATGTTCTTCGCCACGCTTGGCGTGATCGCCTCTTCGGTGGAACGCCTGGCGACTGAAATCCGCCATCTGCAGCGCACCGAGGTGCTGGAGGCCGAGGAGTACTTCTCGCCAGGCCAGAAGGGTTCGTCCGCGATGCCGCATAAGCGCAATCCGGTGCTGACCGAGAACCTGACAGGTCTGGCCCGAATGGTGCGCTCCTATGCCATGCCGGCGATGGAGAATGTGGCGCTGTGGCACGAGCGGGACATCTCTCACTCTTCGGTCGAGCGCATGATCGCGCCAGATGCCACCGTGACTCTCGATTTCGCGCTGGCGCGGCTGACCAATGTCATCGACAAGCTGGTCGTCTACCCCGAGAACATGCTGAAGAATCTCAACAAGTTTCGCGGATTGGTGCATTCTCAGCGTGTCTTGCTGGCGCTGACCCAGGCGGGAGTGTCCAGGGAGGACGCCTATCGCCTTGTCCAGAGAAACGCCATGAAAGTATGGGAACAGGGCGCTGATTTCCTTGAGGAACTCCTGGCCGATCCGGAAGTCACCGCGGCGTTGCCCGAAGCCGAAATCCGCGAAAAATTCGACCTCGGCTATCATACCAAGCATGTCGACACGATCTTCCGGAGGGTGTTCGGAGAAGCCTGATGATCAAGGCGGACGGCGATTTCGACTTTCTGGCGATGCCTGGACGGGGCAATTCCAACAGGGATCACTGGATCTCGCATTGGTGCCACGCTTTCCCGAACTCCTCCCGCGTCCTGCAGGCCAATTGGGACAAGCCTGAGCCGGGGGCCTGGATCGCCCAACTCGACGCGGCGGTCTCGATCGCGCCGCGCCGTGTCGTGTTGCTCGCGCATTCCGTGGCGGTAGCGACCACCGTCAAATGGGCAGCAGAGGCCAGCGAGAGCCGATTCGCAAAGGTTGCGGCGGCATTCCTGGTCGCGCCGTCGAACGTGGAAGATTCCGATCCGGCCTTCGATCTGATCCGACCATTTGCACCCATGCCTTTGAAGCCCTTGCCTTTTCCGGCATTGGTCGTGGCCAGCCGGACGGACCCGCGCGTGACATTCGACAAGGCGCAGGCGTTTGCGACCGCCTGGGGCGCGTATTTTGCCGATGCAGGCGACCTCGGTCATATGGGCAACGAGGCGAGATTGGGATTATGGCCGAATGGCCTGCTCATGCTCGGCCGTTTGCTGCAAAAGGCGGGCCTTTAGACCAAGGAACTCCCGGCAATTGCCGGGCGTTGTTGCGACAATCAATCAGGGATGATGATGATCATGTCGCTTGAAAACACTGAACGCCGCCATATCGGAAGAGCCGGCTGGGTTGCGGTTGGCGCTCTCATTGCAAGCGCAGCGTTCCTGATACTGATCGTCGCTGCGGATGTATTTCAGGCCGTTGGGGACGAAGCGAATGCGGATGCCGGTGATCCCGCGCTGATCATCGAGGGCAAATAGTGCGCAATCAGCGGCTATAAGCCCGTTGCCGCCTTGCCTATCCAGGTTTGCCAGGAACGACCCTGATTTCCGTGCCCCAGGGGTCCTGATACGTAGTCCTCTCCTTGGCATCGGAAGACCGCAACTCCACCCAGGCGAGACCGGACCGGCCCTTGTCGCGCGGGCCGGCGCCGGCGCTCTGCCACGTGTTGGCGCCGATGTGATGATGGTAGCCGCCAGTCGAGAGGAAAACCGCCTGCGCACCGTATTTCGCAGCGATATCGAAGCCGAGGGTCCTGTGCCACCAGTCCTCGGCCGCAACCGGGTCACCGACCCTCAGATGTACATGCCCGACGATCGAGTTCTCGGGCGCGCCCTTCCAGCCGGCGTCGCCTGAAGGCACGGAGCCACGTACGCCCGCAATGTCCATGCGCTGCGTCGCCATGGCGACCGAATTGCCGTTCCACGTCCACTCGGTCGGCAAGCGGTCGGCGTAGATCTCGATGCCGTTGCCTTCCGGATCGGTCAGGTAAAGCGCCTCGCTGACCAGATGGTCGGACGCCCCATCGATTGGGATCTGCCGTTCGGCGGCAAAATTTATCCAGCGGCCGAGATCGGCGCGCGACGGCAACAGGAAAGCCGTATGGAAAAGCCCAGCGCTGCGAGGGTCGTCCGGTTTCGCCGACTTATCGCCTTCGATGACCAGCAGCGGCCTGCCCTTGGCGCCGAGCGTGATGGTCTCACCATCGGAGGAAAGCTGCTCGAGCCCGACAACGGCGCTGTAGAAGTCTGCCAGCGCCTTGGCGTCTCGCGCCTTGAGGCCGACCTGCCTGACACTGATCGGCGTGGTGGCTGCAAATGGAAGTCCGCTCATATCCTGCTCCGTCGCGGCGGCAAGCCTCACAGGAGTTGCCACCATTATCCCTATGCCGCCAATGACCCTGCGCCGCGTGAACTTCAATGACGCACCCTGGCATCCTCCCCACAAACATCGTGCCAAACCGCCGTTCACACAAGAAGCCTGAATCCGAACACCGCGTTCATCCCTTGTTGACGCGCAGCGATGGTTGCGTGTCCGGAGTGCGGTCGCTACATGCGCGGCATGAAAGTCAAAGACGCAGATATATTGATCGTCCCGGGCTACACGAACTCCGGCCCGGACCACTGGCAGACCCGCTGGCAATCGAAGCTCTCTACCGCTCGCCGCGTCGAGCAGGCCGAGTGGTCGAAACCCGTACGCGAGGACTGGACTGCCAAGGTAGCGGAAGCTGTCAATGAGGCTGAGCGGCCTGTCGTGCTTGTCGCCCACTCGCTCGGCGTGCCGTCTGTCATCCAGGCCATTCCCCAATTCAAAAAGCCCGTCGTCGGCGCTTTTCTCGTCGCCCCTCCCGATGTGGCCAATCCGTCGATCCGCCCAAAACACCTGATGACCTTCGGGCCTTACCCTCGCGACCCGCTGCCTTTCCCGTCGATCGTGATCGCCAGCCGCAACGATCCCTATGGCACCTTCGAAGCCGCCGAGGACATTGCCGGCGCCTGGGGGTCGCTTTTCATCGATGCCGGCGAACTCGGTCACATCAATGCCGAGTCTGGCCATGGTCCGTGGCCGGAGGGCTCGCTCACTTTCGCGAAGTTCATGTCCCAGCTTTAGACTCCTTGCTAAATACGTATTTTAGCGAATCTTTCTGAGCTTGAAGCATGCGGAGGCATTGCCACGCCTGCTTTCGCATCTGGCCAGTGAGGAAGGTGGGAAGACGGGCGGGCTATCGAAGCGCGTCCGAATTCGAAAGAAGAACAGGCGCTCCAACGCCCGCCCGTCCGGTGTCTGTCGCCC
>JAEYXI010000322.1 GCA_023428515.1 Pseudomonadota bacterium
GTCTCGTTCTCGGGCATCCTGACCTTCAAGAACTCGGAAGAGCTGCGCTCGATCGCTGCCGAGGTGCCGCATGACCGGTTGCTGGTCGAGACGGATGCGCCCTACCTTGCGCCCATGCCGCTGCGCGGCAAGCGCAATGAACCGTCCTACGTTGTGAATACGGCGAAAGTCCTTGCTGAGACAATCGGTGTAACTAACGAAAAAATATCGGAAATTACGACTGAAAATTTCTTTCGTCTGTTCTCCAAGGCGTCCCGGTCCGCCAGGCAGGACGCCTGAGGCATGGGGGACCGGCTGCGCTTCACCGTGCTTGGCTGCGGCTCGTCGCCGGGCGTGCCCCGCATCACCGGCGACTGGGGCAATTGCGATCCTGCCAACCCCCGGAACCGCCGTACCAGGACCGCGGCCATGGTCGAGCGCGTGGCGAACAATGGCGGCGTCACCCGCGTCGTCATCGATACCGGGCCGGATTTCCGGGCGCAGATGCTTGCCGCCAATGTCGACCGCATCGATGCCGTGGCCTACACCCATCCGCACGCCGACCATATCCACGGCATAGACGACCTCAGGGGGTACTGGCTGGAGCAGCGCAAGCTGATCGACGTCCACGCCGACGCCCCGACGCTGGCGCGGCTGAAGCAGGCCTTCGGCTACTGTTTCGAGACGCCTCCCGGCGGCTCCTATCCGCCGATCGTCATGGCGCGCCTGATCGATCCGCCGGCGCCGTTCACGATCGAAGGAGCGGGCGGCGATCTCACCCTGGAGCCCCTGTTGCAGGTCCATGGCGACATCCATTCCCTGGGCTTTCGTATCGGACGGCTCGCCTATTGCCCCGACGTCAGCGACTTTCCGCCGGCGACGGTCGATCGGCTGCGCGGCCTCGACGTGCTGATCATCGACGCCTTGCAGTACAAGACGCATCCGAGCCATTTCTCACTGGGCGAGGCGCTGGACTGGATCGACCGGCTGAAGCCTGGGCGTGCCGTTCTGACCCATATGCATACGCCGCTGGACTATGCGACGGTCGCGGCCGAGACCCCTGATGGCGTCGAACCTGCCTATGACGGGATGGTTCTGGAAATTCCCCTTTAGAACAATCGTGTAGGACAAATCATGGCTGGCAGTATCGAGCGCGTGACCGAAGCGGCGAGGGCAACCGGCCTGGAGATCGAGGTGAGGCGCATGGGCGCCTCGACGCGCACCTCCGAGGAAGCCGCCGCGCAATGTGGCTGCAGCGTCGCGCAGATCATGAAGTCATTGATTTTCCAGGGAGAAGCCAGCGGCAAGCTCTATCTTTTCCTGCTGCAGGGATCGAGCCGGTTGAACCTCGCCAAGGCGGAAGGCCTCACCGGAGAGAAGCTGAAGCGCGCCGACCCCCGCCTGATCCGCGACCGCACCGGCTTTGCGATCGGCGGCGTCTCGCCGATCGGCCATGTCGAGCCGGTTCCGGCCTTCGCGGAGGAGGGTTTGCTGAAGCACGACGCCGTCTGGGCGGCCGCCGGAGCACATGACGCCGTGTTCCGGGCCAGGCCGCGCGAGCTTCTCTCGGCAGCCAAGGCGACGGTCGCCGACATCGCCGAATGATCGTTCCCAGGAGGCTCGGCGAGGGGCGATCGACGACTTTTGTCCATCGGCTTTCCGCGGCTTTTTGACACTCTCCTCTATCCACTTGAAATGGCTCGCTGATTAAGCGTTGGAAAACCGGCGCCGTTGCCGCTTAAAACTTTGTAGAGATTGGAGAAATCGGCCGCGCTCCTATATAAGGAATCAACGATTCTCTTTGTATGTGAACCGATTTGACCGACCAGAAGAAACCGGGCGGACCAGAGGGTCCTTCCGACATCGAACCCATCTCCATCATCGAGGAGATGCAGCGCTCCTATCTCGATTACGCCATGAGCGTGATCGTGTCGCGTGCGCTCCCCGACGTGCGCGACGGCCTGAAGCCGGTCCATCGCCGCATCCTCTATGCGATGCACGAGGGCGGTTACCACTGGAACCGCAAGCACGTTAAGTCGTCGCGCATCGTCGGCGACGTGATGGGTAAATACCATCCGCACGGCGACGCGGCGATCTACGACGCCATGGTACGCATGGCGCAGGACTGGTCGATGCGCGCGCCGCTCATCGACGGCCAGGGCAATTTCGGCTCGATCGACAACGATCCGCCGGCGGCCATGCGCTACACCGAGTCCCGGCTGACCAAGCTCGCGCACGAGCTGCTCGAGGACATCGACAAGGAAACGGTCGATTTCGGCGACAATTACGACGGCTCCGAGCGCGAGCCCAAGGTGCTGCCGGCCCGCTTCCCCAATCTGCTGGTCAACGGCTCGGGCGGCATCGCCGTCGGCATGGCGACCAACATCCCGCCGCACAACCTCACGGAAGTGTGCGACGCCGCGATGGCGCTCATCGACAATCCGGCGATCGGTCTTCCCGATCTCATGGAGATCGTGCCCGGCCCGGATTTCCCGACCGGCGGCATCATTCTGGGACGTTCAGGCATCTACAACGCCTATTCGACCGGGCGCGGCTCGATCGTCATGCGCGGCAAGGTGCACGTGGAAGAAATCCGCGGCGACCGCGAGGCGATCATCGTCACCGAAGTTCCCTACCAGGTGAACAAGGCGACCATGATCGAGAAGATGGCCGAACTGGTGCGCGAGAAGCGCATAGAGGGCATCTCCGACATCCGCGACGAGAGCGACCGGCAGGGCTACCGCGTTGTCGTCGAGCTGAAGCGCGACGCCAATGCCGACGTCATCCTGAACCAGCTTTACCGCTACACCCCGCTGCAGACGTCCTTCGGCGCCAATGTGGTGGCGTTGAACGGCGGCAAGCCGGAGGTGATGACGCTGCTCGACATGCTGAGGGCCTTCGTGTCCTTCCGCGAGGAGGTCATCAGCCGCCGCACGAAGTTCCTGCTGCGCAAGGCGCGCGAGCGGGCGCACGTCCTTGTCGGCCTGGCGATCGCGGTGGCCAATATCGACGAGGTGATCAGGCTGATCCGCGGGGCGCCGGACCCGCAGACCGCGCGCGAACAGCTGATGGAGCGTCGCTGGCCGGCGGGCGATGTGGAATCGCTGATCCTTTTGATCGACGATCCGCGTCACAGGATCAACGACGACGGTACCTACAACCTGTCCGAGGAACAGGCGCGCGCCATCCTTGCGTTGCAGCTCTCGAGGCTCACCGCGCTCGGCCGCGACGAGATCGGTGACGAGCTCGGCGAAATCGGCGAGGAGATCAAGGATTACCTCGATATCCTGTCGTCGCGCGCGCGCCTCCAGCAGATCGTCAAGGACGAGCTTGCCGCCGTGCGCGACGAGTTCGGCACGCCGCGCCGCACCGAGATCACCGACGGTGGCTCCGACATGGAGGACGAGGACCTCATCCAGCGTGAGGACATGGTCGTCACCGTCACGCATGAGGGCTACATCAAGCGCGTGCCGCTGTCGCTCTACCGGGCGCAGGCGCGCGGCGGCAAGGGCCGCTCCGGCATGGCGACCAAGGATGAGGATTTCCTTACCCGCCTCTTCGTCGCCAACACGCATACGCCGATCCTGTTCTTCTCCTCGCGCGGCATCGTCTACAAGGAGAAGGTCTGGCGCCTGCCGGTCGGCAGCCCGCAGTCGCGCGGAAAATTCCTGCGCAACATGCTGCCGCTGGAGGAGGGCGACCGCATCACCGCGATCCTGCCGCTGCCGGACGAGTCCGAATGGGACAAGCTGCACGTCATGTTCGCGACCACGCGCGGCACGGTGCGGCGCAACGAGCTGTCCGACTTCGCTGACGTCAGGCGCAACGGCAAGATAGCCATGAAGTTCGACGAGGATGGCGATGCTATCCTGGCGGTCGAAGTCTGCACCGACAATGACGACGTGCTCCTTACCGCCGACAGTGGCCAGTGCATCCGTTTCCCGGTTTCCGATGTGCGCGTCTTCCAGAGCCGGGGATCGCAGGGCGTGCGAGGCATCAAGCTCGGCGAAAACGACCGCGCCATCTCGATGACCATCATCGAGCATGTCGAGGCTACGCCTGCCGAGCGTGCCGCCTACCTCAAGCGGGCGGCAGCGGAGCGCCGCGCGGCTTCCGCCGAGGATGCCGAAGGCGAGGATGACATCGCGCTGACCAATGAGGAGGTCGGCGAGGAGACGGACCTTTCGGAGGATCGCTACGAGTTCCTCAGGGCGCACGAGCAGTTCGTGCTGACCGTCACGGAATACGGCTACGGCAAGCGTTCCTCGTCCTACGACTTCCGTGTCATCGGGCGCGGCGGCAAGGGTATCCGCGCCACCGACGTCTCCAAAGTCGACGAGATCGGCCCGTTGGTTGCCGCGTTCCCCGTCGGTGACGAGGATCAGATCATGTTGGTCTCCGACGGCGGCACGGTGATCCGCGTGCCGGTCAACGGCATCCGTATCGCCAGCCGCGCCACCAAGGGCGTCACCATCTTCAACACGGCTGAAAGCGAGAAGGTTGTGTCGGTGGAGCGTATTTCCGAGCCGAACGGCGAGGATGCGGAACAGCCGGCTTCAGAAGGTGCCTCGGAAGAAAGCAATCCTGAAGACTAAGGCTAGAGG
>JAEYXI010000330.1 GCA_023428515.1 Pseudomonadota bacterium
GACGTGACGGCCGCGCCGTCGCCCGGCCTTCTTACACGTCGAGATTCGCCACGCTCAGCGCGTTCTCCTGGATGAACTCGCGCCTGGGCTCGACATCGTCGCCCATCAGGCGGGAGAACAGCGAGTCCGCGTCGGTCCCGTCATTCACCTTGACCTGCAGCAGCGAGCGCACGTTCGGGTCGAGCGTGGTCTCCCAGAGCTGCTCGGCGTTCATCTCGCCGAGACCTTTGTACCGTTGCATGCTCAGGCCCTTGCGTCCGGCCGCGAACACCGCGTCGAGCAGCGCCAGCGGCCCGGAGATCGCCTCGGAGGCATCCTTGCGCTTCAGCACCGGCGACTGCGCATAGACCTCGCCCAGCTTGCCAGCATAGCGGTCGAGCGCGCGCGCGTCGGCGGAGTTGATCAGCGCCATGTCGAGCTGCGCGAACTCCTTCACGCCGCGCACCGTGCGCTCGAAGACATAGCCGCCCGGCCCCTCGTTGGAGGTCGAGAGACGCCCGGCCCAGCCGCGTTCCGTGTCCTCGGCGATCGCGTCGAGCCGCTTGGCTACCTTCTCGGCCATCTCGGTCGCCGCGCCCAGCTCCGCCAGCACCGCCGGATTCAGCGCCCCGGCGATCGCCGCCTGCTCCACCACCGAGCGGTTGTAGCGCGTATGCAGTCCGTTGATCAGCGAACGCACCGAAAGCGCGTCGTCGATGACGGCGCGCAGATCCTGGCCGGTGCGCACCTCGCCCGAGGCGAATGCGAGCGATGCATCGTCCAGCCCCGAGCCGATCAGGAACTCCTCGAAGGCCTGCTCGTCCTTCAGGTATTGCGAGCTCTTGCCGCGGCTCACCTTGTAGAGCGGCGGCTGCGCTATGTAGAGGTGGCCGCGCTCGATCAGCTCCGGCATCTGCCGGAAGAAGAAAGTGAGCAGCAGCGTCCTGATATGCGCGCCGTCGACATCGGCGTCGGTCATGATGATGATCTTGTGATAGCGCAGCTTGTCGGCGTTGAACTCGTCGCTGCCGATGCCGGTGCCGAGCGCGGTGATCATCGTGCCGATCATCTCGGACGACAGCATGCGGTCGAAGCGCACGCGCTCGACGTTCAGGATCTTGCCGCGCAGCGGCAGGATCGCCTGATTCTGCCTGGAGCGGCCGCCCTTGGCCGAGCCGCCCGCCGAGTCGCCCTCGACGATGAAAAGCTCTGATTTCGCGGGGTCGCGCTCCTGGCAGTCCGCCAGCTTGCCGGGCAGGGAGGTGACGCCAAGCGAGGTCTTGCGCGTGATGTCGCGCGCCTTGCGCGCCGCCTCGCGGGCGGCTGCCGCTTGGATCACCTTCTCGACGACGACCTTCGCCTCGCCCGGATGCTCTTCCAGCCAGGTGCCCAGCGCCTCGTTGACGAGGCCTTCGACCACCGGCCGCACCTCGGAGGAGACAAGCTTGTCCTTGGTCTGCGAGGAGAATTTCGGATCCGGCACCTTCACCGACAGCACGGCCGTCAGCCCTTCGCGGCAATCGTCGCCGATCAGCGAGACCTTTTCCTTCTTGGTCTGCCCGGAGTTCTCGCCGTAGCCGGTGATCTGCCTGGTCAGCGCGCCGCGGAAGCCGGCCAGATGCGTGCCGCCGTCGCGCTGCGGGATGTTGTTGGTGAAGGCCAGCACGTTCTCGTGGTAGCTGTCGTTCCACCACATGGCGACCTCGACGGTGATGCCGTCGCGCTCCGCCCGGATGGCGATGGGGGTTCCGATCAGCGGCTTCTTGGCGCGGTCGAGATATTTGACGAACTCGATCAGGCCGCCATCATAGAGCAGTTCCGTCGACTTCACGTCGGCGTGCCGCGCATCGGTCAGCACGATGCGCACGCCGGAGTTCAGGAAGGCGAGCTCGCGCAGCCGGTGCTCGAGCGTTGCATAGTCGAACTCGATCATCGTGAAGGTTTCGCTCGACGGCATGAAACTGATCTCGCTGCCGGAGCGCCCTTCATAGGTGCCCGGCTGCTTGTCCGCCCTGTATGTGCCGGTCACCGCCAGCGGCGCATCCGCATTGCCGTGCGTGAAGGCCATCTCGTGGATCTTGCCGTCGCGGCGGATCTTTATCCTGAGCCAGGAGGACAGCGCGTTGACCACGGAGACGCCGACGCCGTGCAGGCCGCCCGACACCTTGTAGGAGTTCTGGTCGAACTTTCCGCCGGCATGCAGCTGCGTCATGATGACTTCCGCAGCGGAAACCCCTTCCGAGGGGTGGATATCGGTCGGAATCCCGCGCCCGTTGTCGATCACCGTGCAGGATCCGTCGGGGTTGAGCGTCACCGTCACCAGGTCGGCATGGCCGGCCAGCGCCTCGTCGATGGCGTTGTCGACGACCTCGTAGACCATGTGGTGCAGGCCGGAGCCGTCGTCAGTGTCGCCTATATACATGCCCGGACGCTTGCGGACGGCATCCAACCCCTTCAAAACCTTGATGGAATCGGCGCCATACTCGGCACCCGCGCCGGGCGTGTTCTCGGACTGGTCGCTCATGAAGTGCTTTCGTGTGACTGCTGCAAAAAAAGCGGCGATTTCCTGCCCCGAATCGCGCGCTTCGACATGTCCAAGATATAGGCGTTAAAGGTGGTTTTTCCAAGGTTTGCGGGTGTTTTCCGGGCTGGAAAAACCGGCGCAGCTCACACTCGTTACTTTGCCGCCACGACATGCTCGCGCAGCCAGTCCTCCAGCGCCGGTTTGCGGAATGTGCCGGCCTCGAGATGGCGATAGATGAAGACGATAGTCGCCTCGGGTTCGGCTTCCAGCCGCGCCCCGTTGAGGCCAAGGAAAATGTCCATGCAGGCGAAGGCGACACGCTTGTTGCCGTCGATGAAGCCATGGTTCATGGCCAGGCTTTCCCACAGCGCCGCCGCCTGCTCGACGAGGTCGGCATAATAGCCTGTCTGCGGCCGCAACAGCGCGGATTCGATCAGGCCGAGGTCGCGTACACCCGGCGCACCGCCGAACAGGCGAAGCTGTTCGGCATGAATGTGGAGCGCGTCGTCGAGTGATAGGTATTCCACCTATTTCGCCAGCGCCTCGTAAACCTTGGCCCAGCGCCTGGCGCTTTCCGCGTGGAGCTTTTGCACCGCAGGGCTGACGCGCCCGGTTGCCGCGTCCGACAGACGCCGGAATTCGTCAGGCGAGAGCACCACGGCAACGTCGCGGCCCTGCCGCTGCACGCGCACTGGTTCGGCCTGCGCCATGTCGATCAGTTCGCCGAAACGGTTCTTGGCATCGGTGGCAGTAAGGATCTTCATAGGCGCAATTTAGCTAATTTGGCTAAAGTTCGCAAGCTTGTACCGCTTATGGCTAGGCCACACCCCGCGTACTACATTCACTACGATGGACACAAAGCCAGCACCCTTCGTCCCACCCGCGCCCTCGCCGCGCACCCAGCCGCCCTCCACGCTGGAGATGATGCGCATCGTCTACCGCAACCCGCTGGAGTTGTGGGGCGAGCCTTCCTACAACGAGCCGTACATATCGGTGACAGGCATCGGCGGCCCGCTGGTCATCGCCAACGATCCGGCCCTCATCCGCCACGTGCTGGTCGACAACGCGAAGAACTACCGTATGGCGACGGTGCGGCAGCTGATCCTGCGGCCTATCCTGCGCGACGGCCTGCTCACCGCCGAAGGCGACGTCTGGAAGCGTTCGCGCAAGGCGATGGCGCCGGTCTTCACGCCCCGCCACATCTTCGGCTTCGCCCGGCCCATGCTGAAGCGCACCGAGGCTTTCGTGGAGCGCTACGAGGAAGGCGGCGTCCACGACATCTCCGTCGACATGACCAACCTCACCTACGACATTCTCGCCGAAACGCTGTTCTCGGGCGAGATCGCCGGCGAGCCGGGCGCCTTCGCTCACCAGATCGACCATTTGTTCGAGACGATGGGCCGCGTCGATCCGCTCGACCTCTTGCGCGCGCCCGAATGGCTGCCGCGCCTCACCCGCATACGCGGCCGCAGGACGATGGCCTATTTCCGGAAGATCGTCGCCGACACGATCGCCATGCGCAGCGAGCGGATGAAGCGCTCGCCCGGCGATGTCCCGGAAGATTTCCTCACCCTGCTGCTCGAAGCCGAGGGACCTGATGGCCTCACCCGCGGCGAGATCGAGGACAACATCATCACCTTCATCGGCGCCGGCCACGAGACCACCGCCCGCGCGCTCGGCTGGGCGATCTACTGTCTCGCCGAGGCGCCGTGGGAGCGCGAGCCAATCGAAGCGGAGATCGACGCGGTGCTTTCGCGCGAGCCCGACCCGACAAAATGGCTCGACGCCATGCCGCTCACCCGCGCCGCCTTCGAGGAGGCGCTAAGGCTCTATCCGCCGGCCCCCTCGATCAACCGCGAGCCGATCGAGCCGGAGCAGTGGCGCAATCTCTACATACCGCCGAAAGCCGCCGTGCTGATGATGCCGTGGACTATCCACCGCCATCGCAAGCACTGGGAAAATCCCGACGCCTTCATGCCGTCGCGCTTCCATCCCGAGAACCGGCAGAAGATCGACCGCTACCAGTACCTGCCCTTCGGCGCCGGACCGCGCGTCTGCATCGGCGCCAGCTTCGCCATGCAGGAAGCGATCATCGCACTCGCCGTGCTTCTGTCGCGCTTCCGCTTCGAGACTACGCCGGAGACGAACCCCTGGCCGGTGCAAAAACTCACCACTCAGCCGCAAGGCGGCCTGCCGATGCGGGTGACAGCGCGGCGCTGACGAGCCTAATCGCCGCTGGTTCCTCCCCTGCGAAGCGGGGGAGGGGGACCATG
>JAEYXI010000344.1 GCA_023428515.1 Pseudomonadota bacterium
CATCCGGGTGGCCTGCTGCGGACAAAAGGTAGACTTCGGCAGTCCAAAGCCCGATGCCGGGCACGGCGGTCATGGCGCCGATCGCAGCCTCGGCGTCGAACTCGCAGAGCCCCGTGAGATCGAGGCCATCTCGTACGGCCGCCGACACGGCAAGCACGGCGCGCTGCTTGGGCCGCGAGAGGCCCGCCTCCCGGAACAGCACGTCATCAGCGGCAAGCAGCGCGTCAGGTGTGAGCGGATCGGCGAGTTTCACCAGCCGGCCGAAGATCGCATCGGCGCTGGCGCGAGAGACCTGTTGCGAGATGACGATCGAGACAAGGCTTGCAAATCCGGGTTCAGTACGGCGAAGCGGCACCTCTCCGGCGATAGTGCGCACCCGAGCCAGCCGGGGATCGGCTACGCAAAGGGCATCGAGCCCAGCCGCAATGTCGTCGAGGGTGGAGATGCGCTGCATTCCGACGGCTGCTGTTCCCTTGTGGACTCTGGAAGCGACAGATAGCAATCCACCACTGACTGCAACAACCCGAAACCCGCTTCGCTCCTGACAGCTCGCCACCGATTGATGAGCCAATAATGACAAGGCCAATCTTCCGTTTCGCGCCGAGCCCGAACGGCGAACTGCATCTCGGCCACGCCTACTCGGCACTGCTCAATGCGGAAATGGCGAAGAAGACGAGCGGCAGGCTGCTGTTGCGCATCGAGGACATCGACACCACGCGCTGCACGCCGGAATTCGAGGCCGGCATCTATCGCGACCTCGAATGGCTCGGCATCGAATGGGAAGAGCCGGTGCGGCGGCAGTCCGAGCATTTTGCGGAGTATGGCCGGCTGCTCGACCGCCTGGTCGCAGAAGAACTCGTCTATCCGGCCTTCATGAGCCGGGGCGAGATACGGGCCTACATCGCGGAAGAGGAGGCGCGCGGCAGGGCCTGGCCGCGCGATCCGGACGGCGTGCCGCTCTATCCCGGACTGGACAAGGCGCTCACGTCCCGCAAGCGCAAGCGGCGGATGGTGGAAGGCGACCCATTCGCCTGGCGGCTCGATATGGCCGCAGCGACGGCACGCCTCGCCAAATCGCTGACATGGACGGAATTTTCCGATCCGGACACGGATTCGGCAAGGAAGATCGAAGCGCGGCCTGATCTGTGGGGCGATGTCGTGCTGGCGCGCCGGGACGTGCCGAC
Source organism: Pseudomonadota bacterium (assembly GCA_023428515.1). Next base: position 1,185 of record JAEYXI010000344.1, read on the forward strand.
AAGCTACCACCTGTCGGTGGTCGCCGATGATGCGCTGCAGGGCGTCACCCATGTCGTGCGCGGCCTGGACCTTTTCGCGGCCACGGGCGTGCATCGTCTCATGCAGGAGTTATTGGGCCTGCCCGAACCAGCCTATTTCCATCATCGGCTGATCCCAGGCCCGGATGGCCGGAAACTGTCCAAGAGTTTTCGCGATACCGGGATCGGGGAGTTGAGATCGGCTGGACAGACCCCGGAGGATATCAGGCGGATGGTCGATCTCTAGAGCGTCGGACCGACCTGAGAACGCTTGGGGTCAATCCGATGCTCAGATCTTGGCTATGCCTGCCTTGAGGGCGGCCAGCACGCTGACCGTGGCAAAGGCGCCGCCGAGACCATAGGCGACGGCCATCTTCAGGTCGCGCAGGTTGATCCCGTAGGCGTTCGCTATGACGATCGCCGCGAAGAACCCGAACGTGAACAGCAACATATTGCCGAGCGGCCCGAACCCATCCTCGCGCATGATCGCGTCGAGGGCCGACCCGAAGAACAGCGCGAGGACGGCGACACTCGCCACCGCCATCATCAGCCAGCCTGCGTCAAGGTTCCAGATCATGCCCGCCCCATATGGTGCCCGCGATATACATCGCAACCTGAACCCGTGATCTGCCCGAATTCAATCGTACTGATGATATGGATCAATTGTTTCGCTTTGCTTGACCGAATGATCGGCATTAGAGCGAACCGGTCGACGCTTCTCCAACCTTCCACATTAAGCATGACACCCGCCAGGCGGCTGATACCGGCACTTTTCGTGTTTCTCTGGGCGACCGGCTTCATCGGCGCCCGCTATGCGATGCCATGGGCTGAGCCGTTCGGCTTCCTGGCGGTGCGATTTGTCCTCGCTTTCATCATCCTGGCGGTGGCGGCGGTGCTGCTCGGTGCGCGGCGACTAAGATGGCGGGACGCTCTGCATGCCGGCACCGCTGGCGCGCTGATGCACGGCGTCTATCTCGGCGGCGTGTTCTGGGCCATCCATCGCGGTCTACCAGCCGGGCTTTCCGCCCTCATCGTGGGGCTGCAGCCGCTGATCACCGCGCTCATGGCGGGTGGCATGCTTGGAGAGCGCATCCTGCCACGCCACTGGGCGGGGCTGACGGCAGGCCTCGCCGGAGTGGTTATCGTGCTCGCGCCGAAGCTCGGCGCGATCGAGGGCGGCGTCACCTGGGCGACGCTCACGGCTTCCTTCGTCGCGGTGGTGGGCATGAGCGCCGGCACGGTCTGGCAGAAGCGCTTCCTGGCTGGCAGCGACCTGATCGCCGGCACCTGCTGGCAATATGCCGGTGGCGCACTGGTGATGATAGTCCTGTCGTTTGCCTTCGAAACAGGCAGCTTCACGTTGAACGGCGAACTCATCTTCGCCATGGCGTGGCTCGTCCTCGTGCTGTCGATCGGCGCGATCGCGCTCCTGATGGTGATGATCCGCGATGGCGAGGTGTCGAAG